>CAYPIJ010000100.1:0-7239 GCA_964410755.1 uncultured Oscillospiraceae bacterium
AATATAGGGATATGCTGATTGAGTTCAGACGACATTTTCATCAATTTCCCGAGCTTAGTTATCAAGAATTTGAAACACAAAAATATATAATAAATAAGCTTAATGAATTTGGAATTACAAATGTGAAAAAAATGTTCAATACCGGTGTTGTTGCTTTAATAGGTGACGAAAAAAAAGATTGTATCGCAATAAGATGTGACATTGATGCACTTCCCATTGACGAAAAAACAAATTTACCTTTTAAATCTCAAAACAGCGGAGTTATGCACGCTTGTGCCCATGACGGTCATACTGCCGTTGTGCTTACTTTGGCAAAAATTCTTAAAGATAATGAAGAAAAACTGAAAAATTGCGTTAAGCTTATTTTTCAGCCCGGTGAAGAAACAGACGGTGGAGCAAAACAGATGATTGAGGAAGGTGTTTTGGAAAATCCAAAGGTGAAAAATGTTTTCGGTTTTCATTTTTGGAACGGTATAAAATGCGGGAAAATCGCTTTTACAAAAGGCGTTTCTTTCGCTTCCGCTTCAAGATTTGAAATAAGAATAAAAGGGAAGGGCGGTCATGGTGCAATGCCTGAAAACGTTGTAAACAGCCTTTATCCCACTGCATATTTAATTGAAGAATTTAAAAAAACCAATGAAAAATACAAAAATGCGGTTGTAAGTCTTTGTGCCTGCAAAACAGACGGAATACACAATATTTTTTGCGAAAATGTGCTTCTTATGGGAACAATAAGAACAATATCGGAAGCTGATTATGAAAATATTAAAAAGGATATTTATTCCCTTGAAAAAACAGTTACGGAAAAATACGGTTGTGAAATTAAAACCGATATAATTTATGAATATCCTTGCCTTGAAAACGATAACGATGTTTTAGATAAGCTTATTTTCGCATCAAAAAAAGCATTGGGAAAAGAAAATGTTTATGAAATTCCCCATACTTTTGCAACGGAGGATTTTTCCTATTTTACAAAATATTGTAAAAGCGCACATATTAAAATTGGTATTGAAAATGAAAACAACAAAAATACTACGTTACCGCTTCACAACCCAAGCTTTGATATTGACGAAAACGCACTTTTTCACGCTCTTGAAATTTTTTATGAGCTTATATTTGCTTAATACTTGACAAAAGGTGAAAAATTTGTTATAATTTGTATGTAAAAATTAAATATATTCACACAGAGTGTCGGTTGTACCCTAAATTTCAAGGTACAATCGGTGAAAAGGGAATGCGGTGAGAACCCACAACGGTAGAATGTCGCCGTATGTGTTGAATGCTTTTATTTTCGTCGGTGAAAATCGGTCATTGGGAAACTGAGAAGGCAGAATTTAAAGGCGAAAGAGATTTTTTGTTTCTTATAACACACGAGTCGGAAGACCTGCTCTGATATTATCTTGTAAGTACGAAAAAAATTTTCGTATAGAGGTAATGTTTTTGTCCTTTGGAAAAAGGTTTGTTTCCTATGGGCAAATTGTGATTTAATCACAGGAAACACAGCTGTGGTAATTTTTTGGAAAAAGAGGAAGTTACCGCAGTCTTTTTTTGACTTTCGGTAATAAAAGCGGAGGTGAAACAGGAAAAAACAACAACTCTTTTTTTATTAGAAAATCAAGAAAGGACTAAATCACAATGAAAACACAAAAAAGAATTTTAAGCTTGTTACTTACACTTCTTATGCTTTGTACTGTTGCATATACACCTGTATTTTCGCAGACAACAGACAATGTACAATGGGCAGGAAGCGGTAATTTCAATGCTTACAACAACCAAGTTACAACAATCGACATACCTTCATCTTCTTCCCAAATAAAGGAAAAATGGGCGTATGAGCTTAACACCACATCGGATGTTTGGGGAGCTTATTATGCCGGTCAACCCATTATAGTCGGAGATTATCTCTATGCTACCGGTGGTGGCGGACTTCATAAGGTCAATATTAACACCGGTATAGGTGAAATTATAGTTGAGAGTGACGAAATCCCCATTTCATATTACGATTATCTTTGCTATGCCGACGGTGTAATCATAGTTGCAAAAACAAATATGCTCAAGGCTTACTCTTTGGACGGAACTGAGCTTGGTTCTGAAAACGGAAATTTTGGAAATTATCACCCTGTTCAGTATCATAACGGTTATTTAATCTGTAACGGTTATATTTATAAGCTCACCAAAAGTGATAATTACGTTTCTTTTGAACCGATTGGCAATACTACAATCGGTGATGAACAATTTGATTGGAACAGCGGCGTATTTGTAAACAATTTGTTTTATACAGTTTCCAAAGATACCGTTTATGCCGTAGATTATACAACGGGAAAAGTTAAGGACAGCTTTGTTTTTCAAGAAGGAAGAACAGCAAAAGATAGTGTTCAAGGCGGTGCTTGCTACGATGAAACAACTCAAAGAATTTTTTGGGGAACATATACATCTGATTCAAAATTACATTCCGTAAAGATAAATAGTGACGGTTCAATTGATAATAGTAGCTATATTGGAAAAGATATAGGACAAAAAACTGTTTGCACTCCTGTGTTTTATAATGGAAGTGTTTATGTTGCAGGACAAAGTGGAAATGTAACTGTAGTTAATGCGGAAAATATGAACCTTATTGCTAACGGTGAAACAGATGCAACGAAAATCCAAAGCAACCCTATTGTGTCAACTTCAAATGGTATAACAAAAGTTTTGTTTCAAGGTTATGACGGTCATTTATATGTTTTAACAGATAATGGTGAAACAAGAAGTTTAAAAAAAATAGCCGAAACAAGAAATCCCACAAATGTTGCATATCCTAGCTCTTATGAGCAAATAGCAATTGATAATTCGGGAAGAATATATTGTTATAATGAATCAGGTTATCTCTTCTGCTTTGAAAAAAGCAACATTGATATATCGTGGAATTTGTCTTCAAATGAAAAAAGATACAGTCTGAATGATTCTGCAGAAGCTTTAACAATAACTTCAACCGCTTCAAACGGAAATACAGTTTCATATCAGTGGCAAAAATCTTCCGATAATGTAAATTGGAGCAATATAGACAATGCAACCGAAAGCTCTTATACTCCGACAACTGACACTGTCGGAACGACATATTATCGTTGCGTTTTAAGTGCAGAGGATAGTGTAAGTGCATATTCTTCCTCAGCTAAAATTAAAGTTTTAGAGAAAAAAGAAAGTGTGCAATTAAGCTTCACTTTGGTCGGTCAAGACGGAAAGGTAGCTGTTTCCAAGGACAACACAACCGAACTTTACAAAACACCTTTAACGGTAACCGATAAAGACGGTGACGAAGATCTTACCGTAAACGATGCATTTATTACTTTACATGAGCTTCATAGCAAAAACGGTGCAGAAGATTTTGCCTCTGCAGGTGGTTATGCTTCACGTTTGTGGGGCATAGATTCTTACGGTATAAGTTATGTTGTAAATAATGTTCCGTCAATGAGCCTTTTGGATAAAATAGACGACAACGACGTTATTTCGGCATTCTTCTATAGAGATACGGCGGATTTTTCATATTCCGACCTTTATACATATTTTGAAAATGACAGTGTTAATACAACAGTAAATACAGATGTTGAATTTACGGTAAAAGGTCTTGCTGTAATGAGCAATGCAAATAAAATTCCAAAAAATGCAACTGTAAGTGTTTACGACAGCAATAAAACAAAAATTGACTCACTTTCCACAACTGTTGACGAAAACGGAAAATTCAAGGTTAAATTCCCAAGTGCGGGAAATTATATTGTTGAAGTAAACGGTACTTGCAGTTATTTAGGTTCTGTATACGATTACATAACAAGCGGTTATGTTGAAAAAGAATTTGATTCTGCTTCCGTTGTTCCGTCACGTTGCTTTGTTAATGTAAGTCAATCACAAGGAGGCGGAAACACACCGTCGCAGAAGTATGTATATATTTCCGTAAAAGACCCGAAAGGTCAAACATATTTGCAAAAAAAATCATTTGCCTATGTAGAGGGAGAAACAGTTTACGATCTTCTTTTAAAAACAGGTCTTGATGTTGAAGCTTCCGATACACAGTATGGTAAATATATTGAATCAATTGCAGGATTAGGCGAATTTGACGAGGGAGAAGGCAGTGGCTGGATGTGTAATGTAAACGGAACATTCCCAAATTATTCTGTTGATAAATGCGTACTTTCACCTGGTGATGTGGTTGAATGGCTTTACACAAGAGATGTAGGTGCAGATGTCGGAGGCTCTTTTGGTGGCAGTAATTCAACCTCAACCGCTACTACTGTAACAAATAGCGGAAACGTTACCGACATAAAAACTACCGTAAAAACATCAAACGGAAACACAACTGTTACTGTTTCCGATAAGGACATTAAAAATGCCGTGAAGAAAGCAGAAAGCTCAACTGAAAAAACGACAATTGTTTTATCGGCAGATGTAAACGGTGCAAAAAATGTTTCATTTACACTTTCTTACGATTCTTTGAAAGCACTTTCAAAAAATGAAAATGTAAATGTTGAAATTTCAACACAATTCGGAAATGTTGTAATTTCAAATGAAGCACTTTCATCAATACTTTCTCAAACAGGAGTGGATAAAAACATATCAATAAGCATTGAAACAGAAAATGCAAAAATTGTCGGAGAGAGCAAAGATATATTTGCAGATTCGGAAAAAGACAGTACACAGGATTTCGTTGCAATAAGAGTAAAGGTTGAATCCGAGGGAAAAATCATTAAAAACTTTAACGGAAATTCACTTAAATTGTATATACCGGTATCAAACAAAAAATTTGAAGATCAAAAGGAATATAGGGTTTATGTGATTTCCGATGACGGAACAACAGAAACTACAACGGGAAAATGTGTTTACGGTGATAACGGAGCAAATATTGAAGTTGATACAACACATTTGTCTACATTTATCGCTACAACAACATACGCTTCTGAGGTTGAAGATAACAATGAAAATAATGAACATTGGGCAAATAAAGCAATTAATTATGTTAAAGAAAAAGGTATTATGGAAGGCGTAAGCGAAAAAGATTTTGCACCAGATATCAATTTAACAAGAGCGATGCTTGTTACTGTTTTGTGGAGAGCGGAAAACAAGCCTGCTGTAAACTATGCATTGGACTTTAAAGATGTTGAAAGTGAAGAATGGTATGCAGAAGCCGTAAGATGGGCAACAAGCGAAAAAATTGTTGAAGGCTACGGTGACGGTAATTTCGGTACAAACGATTTTGTGAGCCGTGAACAGATTGCAACAATTATTTATCGTTACGCAAAATACAAAGAAATTGCACCTCAGGGTGCATGGGCAATACGCCTTGATTATTCCGACCTTTCCGATATTTCGGCTTGGGCAACGGAAGGCGTTATGTATTGTAAATTAAATAGCATTATGGAGGGAATGAAAGATAATATTTTTGCTCCAAAAAACAATGCTACAAGAGCCGAAACGGCAACAATCATAATGAGATTTTTTGAAAATATTTCAAAATAAATTCCCAAAAAGGCAGTCGGACAGAAAAAATGTCCGATTGCCACTTTAAATAAATATGAAAGAGGTGCTTTTTTTGAAAAAATTTACAGCATTATTTTTATTTACGATAATGGTTTTTCTGTATTTTCCCCAAACCCTTGCCGTAAATAACAATGATATTTTTACAATGAAAAAAAATGTGGGAGAATATCTGCATAAAACGGTAGACAAGCCATATCCCGGTTCAATCGGTGGGGAATGGTGTGTGCTTTCGCTTTCAAAAAGCAATCTCAATATTGAAAAAGAATATTTTTCTCGTTATTACAACAATCTTGAAAAATATGTAAAGGAAAAAAACGGCATTCTTCACGAAAAAAAATACACCGAATATTCAAGAACAATTGTTGCTTTGAATGCTTTGGAGGTAGATGCAAAAAATGTTGGCGGATACAATCTTCTTACACCTTTGGGTGATTTTGAAAAAACTGTTTTTCAGGGGATAAACGGTGCAATTTGGGCACTTATTGCACTTGATATGGGAAATTACGAAGTCCCCAAAAACGAAAACGCAAAAATTCAAGCCACAAAAGAAATGTACATAGATTATATTTTGGAAAAACAAAATGCAGACGGTGGTTGGGCAATTTCGGGAGAATATTCCGACGTGGATATTACCGCTATGGCTCTTACTTCCTTATCAAAGCATAAAAATAACGAAAAAGTAAATATCGCTGTAATAAACGGGCTTAATTATATATCAAAAAATCAAAACGAAAAAGGCGGTTTTTCATCTTCTGAAACAATTTCACAAGTAATTATCGCACTTTGTGAACTTAAAATTTCCATTGAAAACGAGCTTTTTGTAAAAAACGGTTTTACACTTTTTGACGCACTTTCCGAGTTTTATGTGTCGGGTGAGGGATTTAAACATTTACAAGATCAAAATGAAACTAACCTTATGGCAACGGAACAGGGAATGTGTGCTTTGGTATCTTTGAGTAATTTTTACGAAAACAAAAAAAGTTTGTATGAAAAATCTGAAAATCCAATCTTTGAAAACAGCGAAAATACGCTTTTGAGACACCCTGATGTTAAAAAGCAAGAAATATTGCATTCTTTAAAAACCTATTCGGATATCGAAAACAATAAAAATAAGCTTTCAATTACGGAGCTTTCAAAATATGGTATTATAAACGGTAAAAACGATGTGGAATTTGATCCCGACAACACTATGACAAGAGCAGAATTTGCAACTGTAATTACAAGAGCGTTAGGGCTTACAAAAAGTGAAAAAACAACATTTTCGGACGTTAAAGAAACTGATTGGTTCTACAATTATGTAAATACGGCTTATTTTTACGGAATAATAAAGGGTGTAACTCAAAATGAGTTCAATCCTTACGGAACCATTACAAAAGAAGAAGCTTGTGTTATGCTTGAAAGAGCCGGAACTCTTTGCGGAATTAAAAATGATATTTCAACGGACGAAGCAAGAAATACCTTGTGTGTATTCTCCGATTATACCGACATATCCGATTGGGCATTTGTTTCTTTGGGATATTGCGTTGAAAATAAAATTATATCGGACGAGGATTTATATATAAATTCAAAAATTAATGTAAAAAGATGTGAAATAGCGCAAATGCTTTACAATTTGCTTATATTTGCAAAGCTTATTTAGGGAGAAAAAATGGATAAAATTAAAAAACATAAAAATAAAATAATTTTTGGGATTTTAGCCTGTGTTATTCTTGCGGTTTCGTTTTTTTGGGG
>CAYPIJ010000101.1:0-7207 GCA_964410755.1 uncultured Oscillospiraceae bacterium
GAGGAAGAAAATGTCTAACAACAAATATAAAATTCTTGTTATTGAAGACGAAAAAAACATCAATAATCTGCTGAAAGCTCTTTTGGAAACAAACGATTACAAGGTTATAAGTGCAAAATCTTGTGAAATGGAAAAAATGCTTTTCGAGTCACATCGTCCCGATTTGGTAATATTGGATTTGGGACTTCCTGATATGGATGGGACATCATTTTTAAAAGTAATACGAAAAAATTCCGCAACACCCATTATCGTTTTGTCAGCAAGAAGTAACGAAAAAGATAAGGTTAAAGCCTTGGATATGGGAGCAAACGATTACGTTACAAAGCCTTTCAGTTCGGCTGAACTTTTGGCAAGAGTTCGTTCTGCCCTAAGAAATTCACGTCATAGCGATAACGTTGGAAAGCTACCCGGAGGCAAATTCGAGTCCGGCAATCTTATTATAAATTACGATTCAAGGCAAGTTTTCATTGAAAACAAAGAAATTAAGCTTACACAAACGGAATACAACATTATTGCATTTTTATCCGAGCATTCGGGAAAAGTAATGACTTATACATCAATTATAAGAGAAATATGGGGTTACAATGACTTAAACAGCACAAAAAAACTACAGGTTAATATGGCAAATATCAGAAAAAAATTCGGTGCAAAGCCCGGACAAAAAAATTACATAGTAAATGAACTTGGCGTTGGCTACAGAATGTGCGAACGAGACTGAATTTTTAGGCGGATAATTTCCGCCTTTTTTAATCGTAAATATTTCTTCTGTGACCAACATTCAAAACAAGAATTATAATTTTATTATCGTCTATTTTTGCAAGTAATCTGTAATCTCCCACACGATAACGCCATTCTCCGTTTCTGTTTGCGGTAAGTCCTTTTCCGTTTCTTCAAAAGAAAATAAAATCTTAACCGCACCTTAACCGATAATATGGTATAATTTATCTTGTAAAAAAGAAAATTTAAAAAAATTACGAGGTGACAAAATGGATATTTTTGACGTACTTACTTTAATCGGAGGGCTTTGCCTGTTTCTCTTCGGTATGAGTGTTATGGGAGATGCATTGGAAAGAAGAGCAGGCGGAAGCCTAAAAAAAATTCTTGCAAAACTAACGAAAAACAAAATCACAGGCTTTCTGACAGGTCTTGGAGTAACCTCCATAATTCAAAGTTCTTCCGCAACAACAGTTATGGTTGTTGGATTTGTAAATTCGGGAATCATGACTTTGAAACAATCCATAGGAGTTATTATGGGTGCCAACATCGGCACAACCGTTACGGCGTGGATATTGAGCTTGGGCGGAATTTCAAGTGATAATCTTTTTATGCAGCTTTTAAAGCCTACATCATTTACCCCTGTATTGGCGCTTATAGGAACTGCCCTTTTAATGTTTGGTAAAACAAGCAAGAAAAAAGATACCGGTACTATCCTTTTAGGATTTGCAACCCTTATGTTCGGTATGGATACAATGTCAACTGCTGTTGAGGGACTTGCGGACGTTCCCGCATTTCAAAATATGTTTATAATGTTCAAAAATCCTATTTTGGGAGTTTTGGTAGGTGCAATTTTAACGGCAATAATACAGTCAAGTTCAGCTTCTGTGGGCATACTTCAGGCACTTTCCGCAACAGGACAAGTTTCCTATGGAGCAGCCGTTCCTATTATTATGGGGCAAAACATCGGAACTTGTATAACAGCTATTCTTTCTTCTTTCGGAACAAACAAAAATGCAAAACGTGCCGCAATTGTGCACTTATCCTTTAACGTTATCGGCACTATTATTTGGTTGACTGTTTTCAGCATTATTTCCGCTGTTTTAAAACCTGCAATTCTCAACGTTTCAGCATCTTATGTAGGTATAGCGGTTGCACATTCGGCATTTAACATTGCTTGTACTGCACTTCTTCTTCCAATGTCGTCGTTGCTTGAAAAATTGGCTATTAAACTTGTACCGGAAACAAACAAAAAAGAAGAAATTGTTGAACTTGACGAAAGGCTTCTTGTTACTCCACCAATCGCTTTAAATCGTTGTAATGAGCTTGTTTGTGAAATGGCGGAAATATCGGTAACAGCATTAAAAAGCAGTCTTAATATGCTTAACAAATACGATTCAACCGTTGCGGAAGAAATAAGAAAAGCGGAAAGCAAGGCAGACCATTATGAGGACATTATCGGAACATATCTTGTAAAATTAAGCAGTTACCAAACAAGTGATAATGATAGCTCCGAAATTTCAAAGCTTTTAAAGGTTATAGGAGATTTTGAAAGAATATCGGATCACAGTATAAATATTTTGGAATCTGCGGAAGAAATACAAAACAAAGATATAATTTTCAGTAAAAACGCAAAATCCGAACTTAATACGATTTGCTCCGCTATTTCTGAAATACTTACACTTACATATAACGCATTTTTAAAAAACAACACAAAAACAGCTATGGAAATTGAACCTTTGGAACAAGTTATTGACGATTTAAAATTAAAATTGAGAGACGGACACATAGAAAGATTGCAAAAAGGTGAATGTTCCATTGAAATGGGCTTTGTATGGGCTGATTTACTCAACAATTTGGAAAGAACTTCAGACCATTGCTCAAACATTGCAATATGCATTATAGATGCAAGACAAAACAATATGAATATGCATCAATCATTACAAAAAATAAAAAAAGAAAATTCATATTTTGAAGAAAAATATTCACAATACAGCAAAAAATATGAAATTTAAAAAGGTGGAAAGAAAAAACTTTCCACCTTTTTTACGTTTAAATATTAAAATTTTCGTTTTCTTGAATTTTATAGGCAAGTGTCATTAAACTATCGGACAAGTGCACATTCACAATGGGAATATTTTTCGGAATTTCCATATCAAAATGAGAAAAATTCCAAATCCCCTTTATCCCTGCGGAAACAACCTCATCAATCATACTTTTTACGGCAGGTGTCGGAATTGTAAAAATTGCTATATCAATTTTATTTTCTTTTATAAAATCGATCATAGAATTTGTATGGTAAATTTTGATACCGTTGACAGTTGTTCCTACAACATTTTCGTCAATATCAAAAATACCTTTGATTTTAAAGCCTCTTTTTGCAAAATTCCTGTAATTTGCAATAGCATGTCCTAAATTACCGCCACCGATTATGATACAACCAAGCTCCTGATCCAAGCCCAAAATATTACCGATTTCGTCTCTTAAAAGTCGAACATTATAACCATAGCCCTGTTGCCCAAATCCACCGAAATTATTCAAATCCTGTCTTACCTGAGATGCAGTTATACGCATTTTTTTGGCAAGTTCCGTTGAAGAAATTCGTTCAATATTGGCATCTATAAGCTCGGACAAATGTCTGTAATATCGTGGTAATCTTTTAATTACCGCTTCGGAAACCTTTTTCTTACTGTACATTTTCTATTGTTTCCATAAGATAGTCGGAAAATTCTTTACTTGTTGCACCGGTATCTCTTCCTGTGATAACAACTTTCTTTTCTTCGTACATACATTTATCAAGTGCTTTTTCAAGTTTTGTTGCCTGCTCGTTATATCCAATGTGGTTAAGAAGCATTACGCAAGCTCTCAAAACCGAGCAAGGGTCAGCGTACTGTGCTCTTCCCTCTTTTACCATTCTTGGAGCTGAACCGTGGATAGCCTCAAACATAGCATACTGTTTACCGAGGTTAGCTGAACCTGCTGTACCAACACCGCCCTGGAATTCCGCAGCTTCGTCTGTAATAATATCACCGTAAAGGTTAGGAAGAAGCATAACCTGGAAATCTTTTCTTCTTTTTTGGTCAACGAGCTTAGCTGTCATAATATCGATATACCAGTCGTCAACTTCAATACCGGGATAATCCTTTGCAATTTCATTACAAATTCTCAAGAATTTACCGTCAGTTGTTTTAATAACGTTAGCTTTTGTTACAACGGAAACTCTTGTCTTGCCGTTTGCCTTTGCATAGTCAAATGCAGCCTTTGCAATTCTTCTTGTACCTTCTGTTGTGGTAACGCAAAAGTCGATTGCCAAATCTTCATCAACCTCAAAGCCATCTGAACCTACAGCGTAAGAACCTTCTGTATTTTCTCTGAAGAATGTCCAGTCAATTCCTTCTTCGGGAACTTTAACGGGACGAACATTTGCAAAAAGGTCAAGTTCTTTTCTCATAGCAACGTTTGCACTTTCAACATTTGGCCATGGATCGCCTTTTCTCGGTGTTGTTGTAGGGCCTTTAAGGATAACGTCACATTTTTTAAGCTCTGCCAAAGTATCTTCGGGAATAGCACAGTTTAGCTCTGCACGTCTTTCAATTGTAAGACCGTCGATTACTTTAAATTCAACCTTACCTTTTGCAACTTCATCTTTTAAAAGATATTCCAAAACTCTTTGACCTTCGGCTGTGATGTAAGGACCGATACCGTCTCCACCGCAAACACCGATAACGATTTTATCGAGATTTTTAAAATCTTTAAAATCTCCCGCATTGTTTATTTTTTCAACTCTTGCAAGCTGTTTTTCCAAAATTTTCTGGAATTTTTCTTTTGAAACTTCAATTTTACTCATTTTTATATTTCCTTTCTCTTTATTATCTTTTAGCTTCTGTTTTTTGTATAGTTAAGGAGACCGCCGTCAATAAGCATATCCCTGTCTCTTTCGGATAATTCCGCAACAAGTTCGATTTCATCGCCTGTTGTTTTATTTTTAAGAACAATTTTCTTATCATTTGCAATTATATCTTTAATATTTGCAAGTTCAAGCTCATCACCCAAAGAAATTTTATCATAATCAGCTTCGTTTTTAAAATTAAGTGGTAAAATACCTGCATTTATAAGGTTAGCCTTATGAATTCTTGCAAAAGATTTTGTTATAACCGCTTTAACACCCAAATAAAGAGGCGCAAGAGCGGCATGTTCTCTTGAAGAACCTTGTCCGTAGTTTACACCACCGATTATAACAGACTGTTTCATTTCCAAAGCTCTGTCGTGGAACTGTTCGTCACAAACAGCAAAACAGAATTTTGAAATAGCTGGAATATTGGAACGCAAAGGAAGAATTTTTGCACCTGCAGGCATAATATGGTCGGTTGTAATATTGTCGCCAACTTTAAGGCTTACACCGGCTGTAATTGTTTCTTCCATAGCTTTTGATGTTGGGAAGGGCTTAATATTCGGACCTCTCAAAACTTCAACGCTGTCCATATCTTCTTCTTTTACAGGCGGAACAATCATATTGTCGTTAATTGTAAAATATTCAGGCAATTCAAATTTAGGCATATCTCCCATATCACGTGGGTCTGCAAGATAACCGCTGATTGCGGAATATGCGGCAACTTCCGGTGAAACAAGATAAATTTGTCCGTCTTTTGTTCCGGATCTTCCCTCAAAGTTACGGTTAAATGTACGGAGTGAAATACCTTTTGAATTAGGTGACTGTCCCATACCGATACAAGGACCGCAAGCACTTTCCAAAATTCTTGCACCTGCATCAATAAGTATTGACAAAGCACCGTTTTCGGCAAGCATATTGAGAACTTGTTTTGAACCGGGAGCTATTGCCAAAGAAACATCGGGATGAACTGTTTTTCCTTTTAAAATATGGGCAACTTTCATCATATCCAAAAGTGAAGAATTTGTACATGAACCGATACAAACCTGGTCAATTTTCATTTTACCGATTTCAGACAATGATTTTACATTATCAGGTGAATGAGGACAAGCAGCCAAAGGTTCAAGCTCTGAAAGATTGATTTCAACTGTCATGTCATATTCAGCATCGCTGTCCGCACTTAATTCAACAAAGTCTTGTTCTCTTCTTTGTGCTTTCAAAAATTCTCTTGTTACTTCGTCTGACGGGAAAATTGAAGTTGTAGCACCAAGCTCCGCACCCATATTTGTAATTGTTGCTCTTTCGGGTACAGACAAAGTTTTAACGCCTTCGCCGCAATATTCAATAATCTTACCAACTCCGCCTTTTACGGATAATTTTCTTAAAACCTCTAAAATAACGTCTTTTGCACTAACCCATGGTGAAAGCTTTCCTGTAAGATTTACTTTCACGATTTCGGGGCAAGTAATGTGGTATGCACCACCACCCATTGCAACTGCAACGTCCATACCGCCTGCACCGATTGCAATCATACCGATACCACCACCTGTGGGAGTATGTGAATCGGAACCGATAAGAGTTTTACCGGGGATTCCGAATCTTTCCAAATGAACCTGATGGCAAATACCATTACCGGGACGTGAAAAATAGATACCGTGTTTTTTACAGATACTACCGATAAAACGGTGATCGTCCGCATTTTCAAAGCCCGACTGCAATGTATTGTGGTCTATGTATGCAACTGATTTTTCTGTTTTCACTCTTTTTACGCCCATAGCTTCAAACTCAAGATATGCCATCGTTCCCGTAGCGTCCTGTGTTAAAGTTTGGTCGATTTTTATGGCAATTGAATTGCCTTTTTTAAATTCACCCTCAACAAGGTGAGCTTTCAATATTTTTTGTGCTAATGTGTAACCCATAAAGCTTCTCCTTTTTCTTTTTATATTTAAAAAACTTATTTTAAGCCTTTTATTTTCTGAATTGTACTGTATTTTTTTCCATTTTGTCTATAATTGCAAGGGATTCAATTCTATTCCCCTGTTTTCTAAGCTCGTCTCCTCCGCATTGAAAACCTTTTTCAATGGCAATTGCAACACCGGCAAGCTTTGCTCCCGACTGATTTACCATATCGATAAGCCCCTTTAAAGCATTACCTCTTGCCAAAAAATCATCAATAATCAAAATGGTATCGTCACTGTTTAAAAATTCCTTACTTACAACAGCGTTATATGTATTACCATGTGTAAAAGAATGAACCTGTGAAGTATAAACATCGTCACCCACATTTGCTGATTTGTTCTTTTTGGCAAAAACAAAAGGAACCTTCAATTCAAGTGATGCTGCCATTGCTATTGCAATTCCGGAAGATTCAATTGTGAAAATTTTTGTTATATTGCTGTCTTTGTACAATCGGGCAATTTCTTTTCCCATTTCCATCATAAACTCAGCGTCTATTCTTTGGTTTAAAAAACCGCCCACTTTCAACACTCCGCCGTCAAGGATTTTCCCCTCGGCAAGTATCTTTTCTTCCAATGCTCTCATAACAGTATATTTACAACTTATTTACAAGAAAATAAGTCATTTTCCTTTCAAATAATATTATTA
>CAYPIJ010000102.1:0-7143 GCA_964410755.1 uncultured Oscillospiraceae bacterium
CGAAAAAGATGCCATAATGCTCATAAGGTTTTCAATACCTTCTTTGCCCTCACCTTTCTACAAAACCAATTTTTTTGTAAACCTTTTTGAGCATTCTTTCGGAAGCCCAACGTGCCTTTTCGGCACCTTTTTTGTAAATTTCTTCAAGATAAGCCTTATCTGTGCTTATTTGTTTATATTTTTCGTGAAAATCACGAAGCTCTTCAATAATACATTCACCAACATCATTTTTGAAAGTACCGTAATTTTTACCCTCATATTCTTTTTCAATTTCTTCAAAGGATTTTCCCGAAAAAGATGCCATAATGCTCATAAGGTTTTCAATACCTTCTTTGCCCTCACCTCTTCTTACGCACATATCACTGTCCGTTACGGCTGATTTTATTTTTTTCATAATAACGTCAGGCTCGTCTGTAATTTTGATATATCCTTTTGGATTTTCGTCTGATTTTGACATTTTTTTTGTTGGGTCTTGCAAGCTCATAATTTTAGCTCCCGTTTTTGGAATATACGCTTCAGGAACTGTGAAAACATTGCCATAAGTATTATTAAATCTCGTTGCAATATCCCTTGTAAGTTCAAGATGCTGTTTTTGGTCTATTCCAACGGGAACAAGGTCGGCACCGTAAAGAAGAATATCTGCCGCCATCAAAACAGGATATGTAAAAAGTCCCGCTCCTATACTTTCATTTTGTTTGTTTTTTGTTTTATCCTTAAACTGTGTCATTCTCGAAAGCTCACCCATATAGCTGTTACACATCAAAACCCAAGCAAGCTCGGCATGAGCAGGATTGTGTGACTGCATAAAAAGTATGTTTTTTTCCGGGTCAAGACCGCAAGCAATATACTGGCTTAAAAAATCGGTACATCTTGCTCTCAAACTTTTCGGATCTTGCGGAACGGTTATTGCATGCATATCAACAATACAATAAGCACAATCATATTCACCTTGAAGCTGAACCCAATTTTTTATCGCTCCGATATAATTTCCTATGGTTATACAACCCGAAGGCTGTACACCTGAAAAAATCCTTTTCTTTTTCACATTATTGGTTGTTTCCATTTTGTTTTTTCTCCTTAATTAAAGTAATTCTTTCAATGCATTTGCCAAAATATCTATTCCCTCAATAATTTTATCATCAGTCATTGTGGAATAGTTAAGTCTGAAACAATTTGATGTTTTTTCAATGTCTGTCATAAAAGTGGAACCGGGAACAAAGGCAACCTTTCTTTCGGCACATTCTTTAACTATTTTTCCCGCATCTGTACCTTCGGGCAATGTTACCCAAATGAAAATACCGCCATCAGGACGTGTATATTTTACATTTTTCGGAAATTTCTTATCCATTTCCGAAAGCATAAGCTTACACTGATGCCCGTAAAGTTCACGACATTTTTCAATGTGTTTGTCAACATCATAATTTTTCATCCATTCAGCCGCAATATACTGATTTAAAACAGGTGTATGAACATCATTTACCTGCTTTGCAACAGTCATTTTCCCAATTATATCTTCATGAGCATGTGTATAGCCCAAGCGAAGACCGGGAGAAAGAATTTTTGAAAAAGAGCTGAAATACACAACGACTCCGTTTTCGTCCATAGATTTTATTGTAGGAACATCTTCACCGGAAAATCTAAGTTCACCGTAAGGATTGTCTTCAAATATTAAAACGTTGTTTTTTTCGCATATTTCAAGAAGTTTTTTTCTTTTTTCCAAGCTCATTGTTATTCCCGACGGATTTTGGAATGTGGGAATTGTATAAAGAACTTTAACATTATTGTTTTTTATTGCTTCTTCCACTTCCGTAAGGTTAATTCCGTCTTCTTCCATACCTACACCTATAAGATTGACTCCGTAAGTACGAAATGCATTTAAAACGCCTATAAAGCTGGGTTCTTCAACTATAACAGCATCGTTTTTATTCAAAAAGCACTTCATACAAAGTTCAATTCCCTGCTGTCCGCCTGTGGTAATAAGTATTTTGTTGTTTTCTTTTAAAATTCCTTGTTTTGAAAGTCTTTTTTCCACTTGTTCAACCAACGGAACATAACCCTCGGTAACACCGTATTGAAGGCACGTTGTGGAATTGTTTTCAAGTGCTTCCGAAACAATTGTTTTTATTTCTTCAACGGGAAATGTAAGCGGAGAAGGATTTCCTCCTGCAAAAGAAATCATTCCCGGTTTGTTTACCGTTTTGAAAATTTCTCTTATTGCAGAACCTTTTACATTTTTCATATTATCGGAAACTGTATAATTCATTATATATCACCTTTCTTCAATTATGTATTTATAAATCAATTTAACAAGAATTTCTTTGTTTTTTAATGACCATGAGGCTTAATATGCATTTTAGATGCTTCCGTAACCTTATCTGCATACAACAAATCGCAAAACAAAAATAAAAGCGGAATTATTGCAAACCAAATTCCTTTTCCGTAAAAAATCTTGCAAAGACTTGTGGAAACTGTAACCCCCAGCATAAAAGTTAAAATAAACATCGTATGAAAAAGTGCTCTGCTCATTGAACCTTTTTCTCCGTGTGATTTTATTTTCTTTGCAAATTGTATTGCAATTTGTCTTAAATGGTTTGTTAAAAAAGTGGTTGCAACGGGAATTTTTGCTGCTTGACGAAAAGTATTCCACTGCATGGACGCCATAAAATTCACAATAATTTGCGAAATTTGATAAGGTGCACTGTCAGGAATAAGCCCCAATGCAAAAACTATTACAATTTCAATCCCTATCAAAATGGTATCCCAACGCAATTTCATATATTTTCTTGCAGGATTTCCGATAATTTCGGACAATATAATTCCCATTATGTAAGCCGTCATAGGTATCAAATAATAAACAGCCGTTTTCCAATCGCCATTGGCAAGTGCTATGGCACATAGAACAAAGTTAGCGGTTTGCGCATTGCAAAAAACGCCTCCTCTTACGGCATAGGTAAAGCCTCCGTAAAAGCCACCCAAAAAAGTCAAAGGGAAAAACACCCTCGGTTTTTCACATTCCAAAAGAGTTTCGGCATCATCACGTGTTTCAAGTTGAACCAATTGCATTTTATCACCTTCCGATTATTCTGTTTTTATAAATTCAAATTCTATCTGTATTCATAGCCATGATCTCTTATTGCATTGGCGGCAGCCTCTTTTTCAGACATTTTTTTGGTTCTTCCTTCACCTATTCCCAAAATTTTGCCTTTATGTACAACTTTTGTTACAAAATGTTTGTTGTGTTCGGGACCGTCCTCACTTATAAGAATATATTCCAAATCTATTTTCGATTTTTTCTGAACAAGCTCTTGAAGTGCCGATTTTGTATCGGTTTCGTTTACATGAAGCATCGATTCTTTCATTTGACCTTCCATAAGTCTTAAAACAACCTTTTTAGCCGCTTCAAAGCCACCGTCAAGATATATTGCTCCGAAAATCGCTTCCAATGTGTCGGAAGTTGTACTGTCAAGAGTTTGAATGCCCAAATGGATTTCACCTCTACCTATAAAAAGGCAACGTGAAATACCTATTTCATTGGCAACAACAGCCAAGGATTTTTCACAAACAACCGCTGCCTTAAGTCTTGTAAGTTGTCCTTCCGGAACATTTGGCAGACGTTTGTAAAGCTCCTCGGCAATTGTCAATCCCAAAACGGAGTCACCCAAAAATTCAAGTCTTTGGTTATATTGGCTTTTTGCGTGTTCCACCGCATAAGACCTTCTTGTAAGTGCAATAAGAATATATTTTTTGTTTTTAAAAACATATCCAATCTTTTCTTCAATTCTCTTTACCTTATCCATATTCATTTTTCATTTCACCCCTTTTCCACTTATAATAAAAATACCGTTAGCATTGATTTTCTCAATGCTAACGTTTTTTATATTTTAGTCTTCATAACGTTCAAGATATGTAACAATATCCTGTACGGTAGAAATATTTTGTGCTTCTTCGTCCGGAATATCAATGCCGAATTCATCTGAAAAAGCCATAATCATTTCAACAATATCAAGTGAGTCTGCACCAAGCTCATCGACAACCAATGATTGCTCCGTTATTTTATCGACACTGATGCCCAACTGTTCGGATATTATTTTTGCTACCCTATCAAACACAAACTTCACCCTCCTTTTTGATTATATGTCCTTATTAAAACTTTATTCCGAGATTTCATTCTCCGAAAGTTGCGTATTAACAAGCTCCTGTATTTGTTCGCAAATCTTTTCCTTTGCACATTTGTTTGCAAAAAGAATTGCGTTTTTAAAAGCTGTTTCATCGGAATTTCCGTGAGCCTTTACAACCGGTGCTTTTAAACCTATAATAAGTGCACCGCCTGTTTCTTTTGCACTGAATTTCTTCTTCATTTCTTTTAAATGCGGAAGCATAACCGCAGCCGCAATTTTTGTTAAGAAATTTTTCTTGAAAATATCTTTGAGAAGAGCAAACACAACGTCAAGTGTGCCTTCTGTGGATTTTATAACAAGATTTCCCGACCAGCCGTCGCAAACATAAACATCGGCCGCACCTTTCAAAACTTCTCTTGCTTCCACGTTGCCGACAAAATTAATGTTTTTGTCTTTTTCCAAAAGCTGATAAGCTTCAACAACGGTATGAGTTCCTTTGTGATGCTCAACACCGATATTTATAAGTCCCACCTTCGGATTTTCGTTACCGAAAACGCATTTTGAATAAACGGAACCCATAAGTCCGAATTGAGGATAATATTCCGCCTTACATTCTGCATTTGCACCGGAATCAACAACAACTGATTTTCCCTTTAAAGTTGGAACTATAGGTGCCAAAGCACTTCTCTTAATACCTTTAATTCTTTTTATAATAAGAGTTGCACCTGTGAAAACAGCTCCTGTATTCCCGGCACTTACAAAAGCATCTCCCTCACCGTCGGCAACCAACTTTAAGCCTTTAACCAAAGAAGATTCTTTCTTTTTCCTTACGGCACTTATAGGGTCGTCCTCATTTTCAACAACTTCTTCTGCATTTACAACGGTGATTCTTTTCAATTCGTCAAAAGAAACTTCACTTAAAAGCTCATTGATTTTCGCTTCTTTTCCCACGATAACAACTTCAACGTCATCGCTTTCACGAATTGCCGCAATTGCCCCCTTAACAGGTTCAATCGGTGCATTATCTCCGCCAAATCCATCCAAAACTATTTTCATAAATTTCATCTCCCATCATATTAAACGGGAAATTTAATATGTATCAACAATTAAATAACCGTTTTAGTCAAAAAGTGTACTTACAGCCAAATCTTCGTAAATTCTGTCTATTGCTTCCGCAAACAAAGGTGCTGAAGAAAGAACTGTCATATTGTCAAGTCTCTTTTCTTCCGGAAGTGCAATAGTATCAAGAAGAACGATTTCATCGATTGGTGCATTTTTAAGTCTTTCGATTGCAGGACCTGAAAGAACAGCATGTGAACAACCGATTTTAACTGATTTTGCTCCTCTTTCTTTAAGTGCTTCAACAGCATGAACAATAGTTCCCGCTGTGTCAATCATATCGTCAATCATAATAACATCTTTACCGTTTACATCACCGATTATGTTCATAACCTCGGAAACGTTGGCTTTTTGTCTTCTCTTATCTATAATAGCCATAGGTATTTCAAGTTTTTCAGCATAAAATCTTGCTCTTGTTACAGAACCCAAATCGGGAGATACCATAACTGTGCTGTCTTTATCTTTCATAGACTCAGCAAAGTAAGGCCACAAAATTGCAGAACCGAGCAAATGGTCAACAGGAATGTTGAAAAATCCCTGAATCTGTGAAGCGTGCAAGTCCATTGTAAGAACTCTGTCAGCACCTGCTACCGTAAGAAGATCTGCAACAAGTTTTGCTGAAATAGGATCTCTTGCTTTTGCTTTTCTGTCCTGTCTTGCATAACCAAAGTAAGGAATAACAGCTGTTATTCTTCCTGCGGAAGCACGCTTGAAAGCGTCAATCATAATAAGAAGTTCCATAAGGTTGTCGTTTACCGGGTCGCAAGTTGACTGGATAACGAAAACGTCAGATCCTCTTACCGTTTCAAAAATGTTAACCGAAATTTCTCCGTCGGAAAATTTAACAGCATTTCCCTGGCCTACAGTAAGCCCGAGATTAGCAGCAATATCTTCCGCCAATTTCTTGTTTGAGTTTCCCGCAAAAATTTTAATATCTTTTCCGTGTGTAATCATTTGTTTAAAGTACCCCTCTTTCATTTTTTTACACATAATTTCTTTGCAACATTGCGACAGACACCATATTTTTTTACAAAATCCGTTGCAATATTACAATCTTCAATTATATTATACTATGTTTTTGTAAATAATTCAAGTATATTTTGAAAAATTTATAAAATTTCACAAAATCATAATAAAAAAGCTTTTTATTTTCTCTTTTTGTTGGAATTGTCCAAATAAAGCACAAAAGCCGTCCATAAAAACAGACAGCTTTCATTTTTTCCTATTCTGCAGCTTCTTCTTTTAAAACTTCTTCATACTTTTCAAGAATTACCGCTTGTAGTTCATCTCTCAACGCTGTGTTGATAGGATGAGCAACGTCTTTAAATTCGCCCTCGGAAGTTTTTCTTGAAGGCATAGCAATAAACATTCTTTCTTTACCTTCAATAACCTTAATGTCGTGTACTACAAATGAATCGTCAAATGTAACCGACACTACGGCTTTCATTTTACCTGCTGAGGTAACTTTTCTTACTCTTACGTCTGTGATTTTCATGGCAATATTCTCCGTTTCTTTGTTTTGGTTTTTTTCAAAAATCAAATTATTTCAATTGATTTCAGCCTTTTTTGTGATTATGTTTCCATTATACAACCTTTTTACCGATTTGTAAAGGGGTTTTTGAAAAAATCTACAATTTGTTTTATTTTGTGCTATCAAAATTGGTTGTTTTTCACAAAATGTAAAAAATCTTCATTTTTCTATTGACAAATCGCAAATAATTTGATATAATAGTTCTTGTTCGTGACAAAAACCAAATCACGAACCTCAGAAATGTGGCGGAATAGCTCAGCTGGCTAGAGCATGCGGTTCATACCCGCAGTGTCGATGGTTCAAGTCCATTTTCCGCTACCATTTGGGAGCATAGCTCAGCTGGGAGAGCATCTGCCTTACAAGCAGAGGGTCATA
>CAYPIJ010000103.1:0-7043 GCA_964410755.1 uncultured Oscillospiraceae bacterium
GTCTTATCGGTACTTTTCACACTTACATATATGGTAAGCTACATCACAAGAATAAACTACGGAGCAATAATTTCCGAAATGGAAAAATCAACCGGTTTTTCCAGAAGTCTGCTTTCAATGGCTCTTACGGGAAGTTTCATAACTTACGGAGCGGGTCAAATAATAAGCGGAATTTTGGGCGACAGATTTTCTCCGAAAAAACTTGTAACTTTGGGGCTTATAACAACAGTTGCCACAAATATTCTTATTCCACTTTGTTCTTCACCCTACCAAATGACTGCCGTTTGGTGCATAAACGGTTTTGCGCAGGCATTTATGTGGCCTCCCATGCTTAGAATAGTAACGGAAATTACAGACGATATTCAATATAACAGTATGGTTGTAAAAATTTCTTGGGGAAGCAGTTTCGGAACAATAGCCGTTTATCTACTTTCACCACTTGCCATTACATTTTTCGGTTGTGAAAGCGTTTTCATTTTTTCGTCAATTTGCGGAATTATAATGATTATTTTATGGAATATTTTCAGCGTTGACGTAAAATCCACATCAAAAAAAGAGATATCAAAAGAACAAAACGAAAAAAAAGCATATTCGGGCAAAAATCCCCTTTTCCTGCCTTGTATGATAGCTGTAATGCTTGCAATTGCACTTCAAGGAATGTTGAGAGACAGTGTTACAACGTGGATGCCCACATATATTTCCGAAACCTACAATATGAGTAATATAATTGCCATTTTAACAGGAATTATACTTCCCCTGTTCAGCATTTTCTGTTTTAGTTTTTCTTCTAAAATTTACAGAAAAAATTTCAAATCACCTGTCGCTTGCGGAAGTATGTTTTTCCTTTGCGGTGCAATTTCCGCTCTTTTACTTTTAATAACCTCGGGACTTTTTGCACCGCTTTCCGTTGCATTTCTCGCTGTTTTGTCAGGATCTATGCACGGAGTCAATCTTATGCTTATAACAATGATACCGCCTTTTTTCGCAAAATACGGTTCCGTATCCACAGCGTCGGGAGTTTTAAATGCTTTTACTTATGCAGGAAGTGCAATTTCAACCTATTGCGTAGCACTTTTATCTGAAAAATTTGGTTGGAGCTTCACTCTCCTTTCATGGCTTATTATCGCTGTTTTGGGAACACTTATTTGCTTTTTTGCAAACAAGCCCTGGAAAAAAGCTTTTACAGAATCAAAATAAAAACAAAAAATCTGTCAAATACACTTGAAAAACATTCGGTTTTATGGTAACATATATTGTAAGCTTTAATTTTTTAAATTTATAAAGGAGAAAATGAAATGATTGAGTTTTACAAAAGTATGACCTTCAACAAATTATTTTGGATTTTTTTCATTGGCTGTTTTTTCGGTGTTGTAATCGAAACAATATGGTGCTTTTTAAGAAACAAACGATTTGAAAGCAGAAAAGGTCTTGTTTACGGCCCTTTTAACCTTGTTTACGGATTTGGTGCCGTTCTTATGACACTTTCCCTTTCCTGGCTTGAAGGACAGAGAGACATTCTCATTTTTTTGGGTGGTGCATTTGTCGGAGGTGTATATGAATATGCCTGCAGCTACATTCAAGAAAAACTTTTCGGCTCGGTATCCTGGGACTACAAAAACTTTTCCTACAATTTAAACGGAAGAATAAATCTTCTTTATTGCCTGTTTTGGGGGATTTTGGGTCTTGTTTGGGTAAAAGATGCATATCCGAAAATTTTAAGATTGATAGACAAAATTCCGGTAGCTTACGAAAACACATTGGTGGTAATTTGCCTTGTATTTATGATTTTCAATATTTTTGTTTCAGCTTCCGCTGTGCAAAGAATGAACGAAAGAAAAAGCGGTAAAGCTCCGAAAAATAAATTTTGGAAATATATCGACAAGCGCTATCCCGACGAAAAAGTTATGAAAATATATCCGAATATGGTATTTTCAAAAGATAAAATTCAAAAAACAGAAGAATAAAAGACAAAAAGCGGACGAAAATCATCCGCTTTTTATTTTTAAAGCCCAAAACTCACAAAAAGAGCATCGTTTACATTATTCATAAGTTCTTCGTCAACATGACCGATTTTTTCTTTCAATCGCTTTTTATCTATGGTTCTTATTTGCTCCGTAAGTATTACGGAATCCTTTGGAAGCCCATACTTCACCGCATCTATTTCAATATGCGTGGGCAGTTTCGACTTATTGAGCCTGCTTGTTACAGCCGCCGCTATAACAGTCGGACTGTATCTGTTCCCCACATCGTTTTGTATTATAAGTACAGGTCTTATTCCGCCTTGCTCCGAACCAACAACAGGCGACAAATCGGCATAATAAATATCTCCTCGTTTTACTTGCACACTTTTTCACTCCCGTTAAATTTGAGATTTTTTTCTTAAATATTTTACAATTTAAGTTTTTCCCAATAGTGTGCTTAAAATACATTAAAATGCAAATTTTTATTTACATTTTTTCAAGATAATTAACAACATTAACAAGTTTATCTTTGTCAAAATAGCCTTTTACAATTCTTTTTCCCACATCGGACATAATTTCATAGCTTATGGTTCCCAAAATTTCCGCAAGGTCGGAAAAAGTTATAACGGCATCACCGTCTTTTCCAACCAACGTTACTTCCGTTCCGTAACAAACATCGTCAATTTCGTTTATATCCACAATCATCTGGTCCATACATATATTCCCCACTTGAGGTGCATATTTTCCGTTTATTATAACCTTTGTTTTTCCCGACAAAGAACGATAATAGCTGTCTGCATATCCAACGCAAACAACAGCAAGCTTTTCTCTGTCTTTTTTTGCCTTATATCTGTGCCCGTAGCTTATTCCAGTGCCTTTGTTTACTGTTTTTACTTGAGAAACCATGGATTTCAACTCCATAACAGGCTCAATTTTAAGGGTAGTATTTTCTTTAATAAATTTACTGGGATATTCACCGTAAAGTATAATCCCCGCTCTTACCATATCCAAATGCATCTCTTTATAAGAGCAAATTGCCGCAGAATTTGCGCAATGCTTCACGGAAATTTCAATTCCCGCTTTTTCAAGCTCATTTATAACATACATAAGATTGGAAAACTGTTTTTTTGTAAATTCAACTCCGTCTTCCTCGTCGGCACAAGCAAAATGAGTATAAATTCCTTCAATTTCAATACCCTCATAATGACTAATGTCAATAATTTTTCCAATGTTGCTTCTGTCACCGTCTCCGTAATATTGAAATCCTATTCTACCCATACCGGTATCCACTTTTATATGAACTTTTAAGTTTTTCTTTACTTTTTTTGCATATTCGCTTACAGCTTTCGGAAGCTCATCTTCGAAAATTGTGGGAATTATGTTGTATTCAAACAAATCACCGACACATTCAAGTGGTGTTGCCCCCAAAACGAGAATAGGTGCATCAATACCTGTTTTTCTAATCTGCTTTGCTTCTTCAATGCAAGCAACAGCCAAATAATCAGCTCCGTTTTCAACTGCAATTTTCGCAACTTCTCTAAAACCGTGACCGTAAGCATCAGCCTTTATAACAGCCATAAGTTTTTTGTCTTTTCCTATATGTTCTTTAATATTTTTTATGTTGTCTTTCAATTTATCCGTATGGATAACAGCCCACGCTCTGGACAATTCGGGATTATTCATAATATAAAAACGCCTTTCCGATGTAATTTAAAATATCCGATGCTTTAAGCGAATATTCACTCATTTCTCTCGCTCCCAACTCTCCTGCCAAACCGTGAATATAAACACCCAAAGTTGCGGCGTCAAAAGGTGAAAGCCCTTGGGCAATAAGACCGGCAATAATTCCGCTTAAAACATCACCGCTTCCCGCAGTCGCCAAGGCACTTGAACCGCTTTTGTTGATTCTTACCTCACCGTTAGGAGAAGCTATAACCGTTCTCGCCCCTTTTAAAACAAGAACACAATTGTTTTCTTTTGCATATTTTTGTGAAAGATAAATTCTGTTACTGTTGATTTCTTCCACTCCAAGCCCTATCATTCTTGAAAACTCCTTTGGATGAGGTGTAAGAACAAGAGGACATTGTCTTTCTTTTTGGTTAATGTAATTCAAGCCTTCGGCATCAACCACCAACGGCTTTGTGCCACGTTGTGCCAATTTCATTATATGCACAATTCCCGACTTTGATATATAGCCGGGTCCGACAAGGCAAACATCGGTATTATCATAGACTTCTTTAAAATCTTTTTCTTTTTTTACTATTGCTTCCGTAAGCTTTAAAGAAACAACATTGAAAATGTTTTCATTCACACAAGTAAACACCATACCGGCACCTGAACGAAGTACTCCCTCACTTGCCATAACAACACTTCCGCACATCCCCTCACTTCCGCCGAAAACACCGACTTTTCCGTAAGTTCCTTTATGGGAATTTTCTGTTCTTTTCGGATATAAGCTTCGTGCAAAACGGTTATCGCAAAGAAAGGTGCTGATATTCAGTCTGCTGTACATTTTTTTCGGTATTCCTATGTCAAGCACAAAGGTTTTTCCGCAATAATCTATTCCCGGATATATATTCATTCCAACTTTTGAAATAGCCATTGTGTAAGTTTCGTCGGCTTTAACACACACATTGGAAATTTTTCCGTTGTCACAATTAAGCCCCGACGGACAATCAACACTTACAATTTTTGCTTTTAATAAATTCATTTTATCTATTGCAAAAAGATAATTTCCGCCAATATCGCCTTGACTGCCTGTTCCCAAAACAGCATCAATACAAACGTCGCATTCTTTAATGTCATTTATTCCCAATATCAACGCACCGTCAGACATAAGCTTTTGAAAAGCATCTTGTGTAAGCGGATTTAACTTTGATTCAGGTTCAAAGCAAGGAACCGTTACCACTTGATATTCAAGCTTTCTCAATTTTCTTGCAATGTAAAAACCGTCTCCGCCGTTTTTTCCTCGTCCGCAAAATATCACCACACGATTTTCTTTTGAAAATCTTTTTGTAAAAAGCTCCGTAAAAGCATCTGTCGCATTATCCATAAGAATATCTTCTTCAATGTTCATTTCTCTGAGCATAAGAGAATCCAAAGCTCTTGCTTGTGTCGTCGTTGCTAATTGCATTATAGGTCACCTCCGTGCATAAGCCATTTTATATAAGTTATTTTTTCTTGATTTTCCATAATTTTATTGCCATTATCTTCTTTTTCAAAAAGAAGCATTTGAGAATTTATGTTTTTCTTGTTTTCTTTCTTTTCATAAATTCCGTTTTCATTCATAATACTTGCATTAACATCATCTTCCAACGCAAGCTCCAAAGTTTTTAAAATTTCGTCTTTTATTTTTCTGTTTTCCACAGGGCAAGCAATTTCAACTCTGTTATCCAAATTTCTCGTCATAATATCCGCAGAAGAAATATATATTTTTTTCACATCATTGTGATTGAAAAAATACACTCTCGAATGTTCCAAATATTTTCCCACAATACTCACAACGGTAATATTTTCGTTTTTCGGAACAAGACAACATATTCCTCTTACAATAAGCTGTATTTTAACGCCGTTTTCAGCAGCTTCAACAAGCTTATCCATAATTTTTTTGCGAGTAAGAGAGTTTACTTTAAAAATAATTCTACCGTTTTTGTAAAGTGTATGATACATAATTTCGCAATCTATAAGTCTTAAAATTTCCTCTTCGATTTTTTTAGGAGAAGAAAAAAGTTTTTGAAAAGGAAAATCAATATTTCCCTTTTCCATACAAGAAAAAAACGCTTCCGCATCACGTCCGATTTCCACATCTTTTGTTATTATATTCATATCGGTATATTGCACAGATGTTTTTTCGTTGTAATTACCGGTACCGCATTGAGTTATATAGCGGTCCTTTCCTTTTTTTGTAATAAGGCAAAGCTTGGAATGAATTTTCTTGTCTTTCAAGCCAAAAATCACCTTAACACCTGCTTTTTCCAAAATTTCGGAATAATTAATATTGTTTTCTTCGTCAAACCTTGCCCTTAATTCAATTATTGCCGTAACTTCTTTTTTGTTTTTTGCGGCATTAATCAAAGAAGAAACAATTCTCGAATTTTCGTTAAGTCTGTAAAGCGTTATTTTTATAGATACAACATCTTTGTCAAAAGCGGCTTCATTCAAAAGATTTATAAATGTATCCATACTGTCAAAAGGATAACTTAAAAATATATCCCTTTGACTTACCGCTTTCATAACATTTTTTATGTCACTTTTTTGAACGTCTTTTTCATAAGACCGCTTTTTCACAAATTCTTTCGGTAAAATTTTTTCAATTTCACCGCAAAATTCGAAAGACAAAAAATTTCTGTTTACAATAAGTAATTTATTGTCATTTCCATTTAAAATCAATTTTTTTAAAGTTTTTGAAACATTTTTTGAAATTTCTATTCTTACAGGCTCCAGCCTAACACGTTTTTTCAAAAAAAGCTTCATTCTGTGACGATATTCTTCGTCACTTTCACAATTATTTTTCGACAAATCCATATCCGCACTTCTTGTAACACGAATATGGCATTTTTCAACCACTTTGTAATTTTCAAAAAGCTCATCACCATATTTCAAAATAATATCGTCTGTAATCAAAAATTCAAAATTTTCTTTGTCGGAAATAACAACCGTTTCTTTAACTTGAGTACTTTTTGCAACAATTCCCAAGTAATCTTTTCCTTTTTTTGTAAGGTGAAATGCACAATAAACACTTTTATTTTCAAAATGCGGAAAATGTGAATTTTCGTCAACAACAATAACACTCAAAAACGGTTTTAAAAAATTTCCAAATATTTTCTCCGCTTTTTCTTTTTTTCCGCCAAACAGAGAGTCGACCGACCGAAAAACAACCCCTTTTTCTTCCAAGCTTTCAAAAACATCGTCTGTTACTTCTTTTTTTCTTTTATAAAAAGCTTGCGTTTCTTCAAAAATTTTTTCAATCTGCTCTTCGTTGGTAAACTTCGTTTTATCGTCATTGCTTTTTTCTTTTCTTGAAATTTTCCCAAAAATTTTTCCTACACGAACCATAAAAAATTCGTCCAAATTGGAAGTGGT
>CAYPIJ010000104.1:0-7035 GCA_964410755.1 uncultured Oscillospiraceae bacterium
GAACCCACACAATCAGCTTGGAAGGCTGAGATTCTAGCCATTGAACTACACCCGCATTTTAACCTCGGAAATTCAAGGCACTATGATATTATAGCATATTCTTTTTAATTTGTCAAGCCTTTTTTCAACATTTTTTTAATTTTTTTGTTATTTGTGAAAAACATACTATAAAAATATAAAAAAAGGCTTGCGGTTTGTTATTTTTTCCATGTATATGGCGATAATAGTACAAGTACAGGGAAAATTTCAAGTCTTCCGATAAGCATATCCAACGTAAGAATTACAGTGGAAAAATTTGAATACAGCGAAAAATTTTGTGAGGGTCCTACTTTTGCAAGACCGGGACCTATATTGTTAAGGGTCGCCAACACTGCTGTGAAATTCGTTGTAAAGTCGAAGTTATCTATGCTTATGATAAGCAATGACGCTGTGAAAACAGCCAAATATGCCACCATAAATACGTTAATTGCCCTTAGGGTATCGTGTTCTATTGTTCTGCCGTTCATTGTTGTTTTGTGGACGCTGTTGGGGTGCGCCGCAATTTTAATTTCTTTGGCAATACTTTTTAAAAGTATAATAATTCTGGAAACTTTAATTCCTCCGCCTGTACTACCGGCACATGCACCTATAAACATAACAAGAATAAGAACGGTTTTTGAAAATTCGGGCCATAGGTCGAAATCAACAGTTGCATATCCCGTTGTGGTAATAAGAGATGCAACCTGGAAAGAAACGTGCTTTATTGCTTCAAACATATTATCGAACAAACGGTAACAATTTATGCAAATAAGCGTTATTGCACTCAAAATTATAAGTAAATATCCTCTTACTTCGTTCGAACGGAAAGCATCTTTGAATTTGCCCAAAATAAGCAAATAGTAGCAAGAAAAGTCAATTCCGAACAAAATCATAAATATTGTTATTACGATTTGCGTGTAGGAGGAATAATTGGCAAGGCCGGAATTTTTTATGGAAAATCCGCCTGTACCTGCGGTTCCGAAGGTAAGCGTCAAAGAGTCGAATAAATTTAGACCTCCCAACAAAAGAAGTATTACCTGAACAGCTGTTAAAACAATGTAGATGTAGTAAAGAATTTTTGCTGTTGAACGTACCTTAGGAACAAGCTTTGAAACAGAAGGACCGGGGCTTTCCGCTTTTATAAGGTAAAGGTTTGTGCTTCCCGAAAGGGGAAGAAAGGCAACCAAAAATACTAAAACGCCCATACCGCCAATCCAATGCGTAAAGCTTCTCCAAAAAATAATGCTTTTGGGTAAAACTTCCACGTCTTTTAAAATAGATGCACCCGTTGTCGTAAATCCCGACGCTGTTTCAAAAACCGCATCTACAAAATTCGGAATACTGTTGGAAACAACAAAGGGAATTGCACCGATAAGACTTATTAAAATCCAGCTTAAAGCAACGATTATGTAGCCTTCTTTGGAATACATGGTTTTGCTTTTCGGTGGCTTTGCCGTAAGCAAGCAACCTATAAAAAGGCTGATTGCAATAGCGCTTAAAAAAGAAAACAGTGTTTCTTCACCGTAAATTAAAGCGCATACTGCCGGAAAAAGCATTAATGCGCCCAAACAAATCAAAACCCAACCGAGGGTATTGAAAATAAGCTTGTAATTCATTTAAAATCCCCCTATCTGAGAATGTCTTTTATGTCGGTAAGTCCCGTTGCGGTTGTTACGATAATAACGGTGTCGCCCTCGGATATAACGTCCTTACCTTTTGGAATAATAAGTTTTCCGTTGTGAATTATGCTTGCAACAAGAATATTTTTCTTGAGCTTCATTTCTTCAAGCGGAATGCCGATTACGGGAGCGTTTTTCTTTATGTTAAATTCCAATGCTTCCGCTTTTCCGTCAAGAATTTCGTGCATGGCTTCGATGTTGCTTCCCAATGAGTTTTCCATGGCACGAACAAATCTTACGATATATTCCGCTGTAATGTTTTTCGGGTATATTGTTGTGTCCAAATCCAAATTGGAAATAACGTTGTCGTAAGCGATACGATTTATTTTTGTTATAAGTTTTCCTTCCATTTTGCTTTTTGCAAAAAGGGAAAGAAGGATATTTTCTTCGTCAATGTTGGTAAGTGCAACAAAGGAATCGGCATATTCTATTCCTGCTTCCAAAAGTGCTTTGTTGTCCGTGCCGTCAGCATTAATGATTGTGGCTTTCGGTAATATATTGCACAAATGCTCGCATCTTTCTGTATTTTGTTCGATTATCTTGACGTTTATTCCCGTTGCCAACAAGCCTTTTGCAAGGTAAAATGCAGTGTTTCCGCCGCCCACAATTATTGTGTCCTTTACTTTGTTGGTTTTTAAAGAAATTTTCTTAAAAAATTCCGTGCTGTCCTTTGGTGATGCAACAATGCTTACTCTGTCTCCTGCAGTGAATTCAAATTCACCGCCCGGTATAATTGCAACTTTACCTCTTTCAACACCGCACACCAAAACGTTGCATTTCAATTTTGTTGTGATGTCAACAACTTTAAGACCGTCAAGTGTGGAATCGGCCGGTACTTTGAATTTTAAAATTTCAATTTTGCCTTTTGCAAAGGTGTCGATTTGTATAGCTGTGGGAAATCTTAAAACTCTTGCTATTTCGGCGGCAGCTGTTTGTTCCGGATTTATAATCATGGCAAGACCCAAATCCTCTTTAAAAAGGGAAAGCTCTTTTGCATATTCCGGTTTTCTTACACGGGCTATTGTTTGGCAATTACCAAGCTTTTTCGCAATAAAGCATGTTAAAAGATTGATTTCATCGGAACCTGTAACCGCAATAAGAAGATGCGTGTCTTTTATACCTGCTTCCGTTAAGGTGTCGAAGCTGGTACCGCTTCCGCAAACCCCCATAATGTCGTTTTGGCTTGCAAGCTCAGAAACAATTTTATTTCTTAAATCTATAACCGTAACTTCGTGTTCACTTTCAAAACTCAATTTTTCGGCAAGTTTTTGACCAACCTTACCGCAACCAACAATAATTATATTCATATCATTTTGCCTTTCTTTGGTATATGTAAAAATTATTCACCCAACGAACGTTTTACGTCTACAGTAACTTTTTCGTTGTAGCAAGAAAACATTTCTTCCAAATCCTCTTGTTTCGGTTTCTTTGTAAATAAACTTACAACAGGAACAATTATAAGACCTACAACCATTGCAAAAACTCCGCAATTTATGGGAGATTGCAAAAGTGTGGGAAAGTGTGACTTGAAGAACATATTAAGAAGCATAATTCCCGCACCGAACACAAAGCAAACCCAAGCCGATGCTTTTGTTACTTTTTTGGAATAAAGACCGTATAAGAACGGTGCTAAAAATGCACCTGCCAAAGCACCCCAGGAAATTCCCATAAGCTGTGCTATAAAGGTTACGTTGCTCTTATATTGAACAATTGCGATTACTGCGGAAATCGCTATAAATACAACGATTAACGCTCTCATAATTATAAGCTGTTTTTTCTCGCTCATATTTTTTATAATGTTGTCTTTAAGAAAATCCAGTGTAAGTGTGGAGCTTGATGCCAATACAAGTGATGAAAGTGTTGACATTGATGCCGACAAAACAAGGATTATAACAATTGCAATAAGAAACGGTGAAAGATTTTCGAGCATTGTTGGGATAATTGCATCGTAACCGTTTTTGACAACGTCGACGTTGAAAAGACGTCCGAAACCGCCCAAAAAGTAGCAACCGCCTGCAACAATTATTGCAAAAAGTGTGGAAATAATCGTTCCTTTGCTGATATCTTTTTCGCTTTTTATGGAATAGAATTTTTGAACCATCTGAGGAAGTCCCCATGTTCCCAAGGAAGTAAGTATTACAACAAACAAAAGCCCTAAAGGATCGGGACCGAAAAATGAGTTAAATGCGCCGGGAACTCCCGTTTCGCTTTCAATTAACGCAAGTCCTTTTAAAGATTCCATGAAACCACCGTTTTGTGAAAGAACGGCAGCTATTACAGCAACTATTCCCACAAGCATAACAAGTCCCTGAATAAAGTCGTTGATTGCGGTTGCCATATATCCGCCCGCAATAACATAAATTCCCGTTAAAATAGCCATAAGAACAACGCAAACACCATAATCTATACCAGGGAATGCCATTGAAAAAAGTCTTGATAAGCCGTTGTAAAGTGAGGCTGTGTAGGGAATGAGAAAAACAAACACAATAACGGAAGCTCCGATTTTAAGTGCATTGCTTTTGTATCTTTTTCCGAAAAATTCCGGCATTGTTGAACTTTCGAGGTGTTGGCTCATAATTCTTGTACGTCTGCCCAAAACAACCCAAGCCAAAAGTGAACCCAAAATTGCGTTTCCTACGCCGATCCAAGTGGAAGCAATACCGAATTTCCAGCCGAACTGACCGGCATAGCCCACAAAAATAACGGCGGAAAAATAAGAAGTTCCGTAAGCAAATGCAGTAAGCCACGGACCAACATTTCTTCCGCCCAAAACAAAGCCTTTAACGTCTGTTGCGTGTTTTTTGCAGTAAATGCCCACTCCGACCATAACGGCAAAAAATACGATAAGCATTGATAATTTTAATACCATTTTTCTATACCTCATTCTTTAAAAAATAAATTTAGGTATATTATAAGTCTATTTTGTGAATTTGTCAATACTTTTAAACTTTTTTTACCGAAAATTAACCGTTTTTCTCTTTTTATACCACACTCAAACCCAAAAGAGTGATGTCGTCTTCTTTTTTATTGTCGCTTTTTTGTGTTGTTTCGTAAATAAGGTCGATACATTCGTTTAGATTTTGTGTTTGATTTTTTGTTAAAAGATTTTTAATCCATTGGGAATCGGGCAGAACGTCGAATGCTCCGTCCGAAACCATAACGATTATGTCGTTTTTCAAAAGATTTATCGTTTTGATGTAGGGCTTTTGCCACAAAATACCGGCAGGCATGGAATGGTTTTCAATGGTTAATACTTCCTTTTTGTTTCTTTTTATATATGTGGGACACGCACCTTTTTTTACGATTTTTGCAGTCATATTTTTTGTGTCGATAACGGTAAAATCAATTGTTGTAAAGCCATATCCCGAAAAATTGGCAAGAATAAAGGAATTTATCATTCTGTATGTTACTTCCTCTGAAAAGCCTGCGGAAAGCATATCGGAAATAAGCTCGGTTACGGCACTTGAAATTTCGCAAGCGTTTTTACCGCTTCCCATACCGTCGCAAATTGCCGCCAAATATTTGTTTGGACTGATTTTTTTCACAATACAGCTGTCGCCGGCAGGTTTTTCTTCGCTTTTTGAAATGTTGTATATGCGTTTTTTTACATCGCCCACCGTTCCCTCTTTAAAAGCAAGTGTGCATATTTTATCACTGCAACCGCCGTCGTATTTTGTTACATAGGTTCCCAAAACGTCCTCGATTATTCTTTTTAAAGTGTCGCAACAATTCTTTTTTTCATAGCAATGCTCAATGGAAATTTTAACGAAAAAAGCACCTGTTGCATCTTTTATTACAACAACATCTTTCACAAGATAACCCTCGTAAGAAATAGCGGAATATATTTCTGCGGATAGCTCCGCTTCGTAATATTTGTTTGTTTCAATGGATTTTTTCATATCGCAAATTATTTCCGACATTTCCATAAACTGTTGTTTGAAAGCCTTTGAATTTTCAGCCATTTTTCGTTTCCATACGGTGTTTACTTTTAAAATATCGCCGAAATTTTTTATATTGGATACAATTTCGGAAAATTTTGTGCAACGACCGGAAAAAACGGTGTTGAAATCCTTTTTTTCAAGGTCGCCTTTTTTTGAAAAAATATTTAGTCCTTTTGTAAGAGCTTCAACTGTTTCGTCGTACTGCTTGTCCCAACAAAAATGTTTAAGACTACATTTTCTACATACCTTGTCGCAAATAAAGTCACAAAGTGAATTTGCGTTTAAAGATACAACCGAATCGCTTTTTACGGGCATTATATTTATTTTTTCCGAAAGGGAAAAAAAGGAAGATGAAAGGCTTTCAAGCCTTTTTGCAAGAACAGAATTTACCGTTGAAAGCATATTTGCCGTGTTTTCCTTTTTTGAAAAGCGTTGGCAGTAGTCGTCTATTAATTTTTTTGGAGTTATAAGGAAAAGCACGCTGGCAACGATAACTTCTTTGTAGGATAACAGGGTAAGGTAGTCTTGCATATATATGTATGTGAAAGTATAAGCACACAAGCACCCCAAAACAGTGGTGAATTTTGAAAATTTTGCAAAAAGTCCCTCCGCTGTTCCCATAAAGGAATAGATTGCAAAAGACATTGAAACGTCTTTAAAATCGCCACCACTCAAAAGTCCGAAAATCGTTCCCACAGTTGCACCGACGCCTATTCCCATGGTGTATGAACATAGTGTGATTGTGTAAATTTTAAAGATGTTTCCCGTGTTTATAAACCCAAAAAAGCCTTTTCCTATTCCCGAAATAAGACAAAAAAGTGTGAAAACCGAGCAATACGTCTCTTTTTTTGTGAAATTGAGTGCTTTTGATTTCATAAAATGGGCTTTATAAGCTGTTTGCAAGGGATAATAGCAAGCTACCGTTATTATAACGGAGAAAAAACACAATATTATGTCGTAAGGGGAAAAATCGCTTTGTGTTATAACGGAAGCATAAACGATTGTACCGCTTATTAAAAGGTTAATTATGTTTAGATTTTCTTTTTTTAAAAAAATTTTCAGCAGAAAAACAGTGGTTACATAAAAAATCCCCTCAAAGCTTTCGCAGGTATATGCTCCGAAAAGTGAAGCAAAAAAAGATATGTATCCGCCACCGCTTGCAAGCATAACAGCCGGTGAAAAAGGGTAGAGTGAAAACAAAATGCTTGTCCGTGAAACAAGAAAGCAAAAAAGAAATTTTAAGCTTTCTGTTATTACTTTTTTTAAAATAGCTTTACTGTTTTTTAAATGATTGACTTTGTTTTTTGTTGTTACGATGTTTTTTACCGTTCCTTCCATTTTTTAAAAACCTCTTTTCATATTTTTTCTTTTTTTCTTTATTATTTATTGTATTATAC
>CAYPIJ010000105.1:0-7008 GCA_964410755.1 uncultured Oscillospiraceae bacterium
GTGTTACAGCCGGAGCTTCAACTCCGCAAAGTAGCATCGAGGAGGTAATTACAGTTATGTCAGAAGAAAGAACAAACACAAGCGAATTTGAAAAGGAGCTTGAAAACTACTTGGTAAGTCCTGTACACACAGGCAAAACAGTAACAGGCGTTGTAGAGCAGATTACTGAAACCGAAGTAAGAATTAACATTGAAGGATATAAAGGAGTAGGTATAATTCCCCTTGACGAATTAACCGATGATGCAACAGCTAAACCATCGGATCTCGTTAAAGTTGGCGATGAAGTTACAGCTAAGGTTATTAAACCAAACGACCTTGAAGGTTATTGCATGCTTTCAAAAAAAGCAATTGATTCCCTTTTAAATATGTCCAAAATCAAAGAAGCTTTTGAAAATGGTGAAATTTTGGAAGGTAAAGTTATTAAAGCTTTGGAAAAAGGTATCATCGTTTCTTCAAACAGCGTGCAGGTTTTCGTTCCGGCACCTTTGGCTTCTTTAAGATTTATTCAAGACCTTACAACTATGATGAATCAAGAAGTAAGATTCAAAGTAATCGAATTTGACGAAAGAAGAAACAGAGCAAAAGGTTCTATTAAAGCCGTTTTGGTTGAAGAACAAAAAGCTTTGGAAGATGCATTCTGGAGCAGCGTTGAAGAAGGCAAAACATACACAGGTAAAGTTAAATCACTCACAAGCTTCGGTGCATTTGTTGACCTTGGCGGAGTTGACGGTTTGATTCACATTACAGAATTGTCATGGACAAGAATCAAACACCCTTCAGACGTTGTAAAAGAAGGTGATACTGTTGAAGTATATGTTAAATCCGTTGACAAAGAAAAGAAAAAAATCTCTTTGGGATACAAAAAAACAGAAGACAATCCTTGGACAATTTTCACAAACAGCTACAAACTCAACGATGTTGTAGATTGTAAAATCGTAAGAATTGTACCTTTCGGTGCTTTTGCTCAGATTATCCCCGGTGTTGATGGTTTAATCCACATTTCTCAGATTGCAGACAAGCACATTGCAAAACCTGAAGACGAACTTACAATCGGCGAAACAGTTCAAGCTAAAATCATCGAAATCAAAGATGAAGAGAATGCAAAAAGAGTTAGCTTGAGCATAAGAGAACTTATTGCTCCCAAGGCAGAAGTTGCAGAAGAAAAAACAGAAGTTTCAGAAAGCACAGAAGAAGCAAGCGTTGAAGAATAATTGATTTCTTTTTTGATAATATAAAAAGCATTTTATATTGTCGATATATGTGATTTTTTGTCTTTCCGTAAAAAAATAGCTTCAAATCAATATTTTTTAACAAAAACTATTGACATTTTTGAAAAATATGCTATTATTTTATTATGGTAATCTTATATATTGGTTCGCAATGAATATAATATATAAATAAAGACTAATGTTAAATTAAGGATGGTAGAAAAATGTACGAAAAAGAAGTTATAGTTCAAAATCAGGTTGGTTTACACGCAAGACCTGCTACATTTTTTATTCAGAAAGCCAATGAATTCAGAAGCAATATATGGGTTGAAAAAGAAGAACGTAAAGTAAGCGCAAAAAGCTTATTGGGAGTTTTATCTTTGGGAATCACAAGAGGAACAAACGTGAAAATTGTTGCTGACGGCAACGATGAAATTGATGCTGTTGAAGCACTTACCACTCTTGTTGGTTCAGACTTTGCTGAATAACGAAATTTTTTGAAAGGGGCTTGTAAAAAGCCCCTTTTTTCAACTTTTTGGAGAAATTATGATTAAGAAAAAGAACATTCCCATATTTGTGGCACATAAAGGTTGCCCAAACGACTGTGTTTTTTGCAATCAAGTGAAAATCAGCGGTGCAAAAGACGAAATAAACGAAGAAAAAATTAAAAAAATAATCGAAGGCTCTTTGGAATATGCGGATTTTAAAAATACGCAAATTGCTTTTTTCGGCGGTAGCTTTACAGGCATCACAGAGAGCACAATGATTAGCTATTTAAAAATCGCAAAGCATTATTGTGATAATTATAATCTTGACGGAATACGTCTGTCAACACGTCCCGACTACATAAACGAGCATATTTTAGAAATTTTAAAGAAATACAACGTAAAAACAATAGAGTTGGGAGTTCAGTCAATGTGTGACGATGTTCTTACTCTTAACAACAGAGGTATGTGCGTTACCGATACAAAAAAAGCTTGCAAACTGATTAAAAATTATGGTCTCCGGCTTGGAGTTCAGTTAATGACTTCAATGTACGGTTCAACAAAAGAAAAAGATATTTTTACCGCCAAAGAAGCCGTAAAACTAAAACCCGATTTTGTAAGACTTTACCCTACCGTTGTTATTGAAAACACAAAACTTTATGAATTTTATCAAAAAGGTATTTACAAAACAAAAACACTTTCAGAAACCGTAGATATTTGTTGTGAAATGTATGAAATATTTACAAATAACAACATTCCCGTTATAAGAATCGGCCTTATGACAAATGAAGATATTAATACCGATAAAGTCATAGGTGCATATCACCCGGCTTTCGGTGAACTTGTTTTGGGAAAATATTATTTTAATAAAATTTGTAAAATATTGGATTCAAAAAACGAAGATTACAAAGATAAAATTATAACCGTGTATGCTCCAAAAGAGCTTGTTTCAAAAATATGCGGTCATAAAAAAGAAAATATTTTAAAGTTAAAAAACAAATACAACATAAAAGATGTAAAATTTAAATACGACAACAAAATTGATATTGGAGAATATAATTAATATGAGAAATTTAAAATCCGACACGATAGCCGTAAAGGTAGGAACAAGTTCCCTCACCCACTCAAACGGAAAAATGAATTTACGTTTTATAGAAGAGCTTACCGCTGTTTTATGCGAGCTTAAAAATCAAGGAAAAAACATTGTTCTTATTTCAAGCGGTGCTATAGGCGTCGGCGTCAGTAAATTAAGACTTCCAAAAAAACCGGAAGAAATAAAAACCAAACAGGCTTCCGCTGCTGTTGGACAATGTCAGCTTATGAGTATATACGACAGATTTTTTTCACTTTACGGTCAAGATGTTGCACAAATACTTATAACAAAATATGTAATTGACAATGAAAAATCAAGAATAAATGCAAAAAATACATTGGAAGAGCTTTTTAAAATGGGGGTTGTTCCCATAGTAAACGAAAACGACGTTATTTCTACGGAAGAAATCGAATTTGGCGATAATGATACGCTTTCCGCTCACGTTGCAACGCTTACAAATGCAGATTTGCTTATTATACTTACGGATATTGACGGATATTATTCAAAAAATCCTCAAACCAATGCTGATGCAAAACTTATTCCCGAAATTAACGACATTACAACCGATATAATGGAAAATGCCGGCGGTGCCGGTACAAGCAGAGGCACAGGCGGAATGCACACAAAGCTTATTGCAGGCGAAATAGCCATGAAAAGCAACATTGCAATGGTTATTGCAAGCGGAAAAGACCCGAAAATAATTTACGATATTGTTGAGGGAAAGGAAATAGGAACCGTTATAAGGAAAAAAATAGGATAAATGGAGAAAAAGTATGAATAATGAACTTTTGAAAATTGCCGAAAACGCAAAAAAAGCAAGTTTTTTAATAAAAAATGTTTCTCAAAACGATAAAAATGCACTTTTGGAAAAAATTGCCAATTTACTCGTTAAAGAAGAACAATTTATTCTTTCTGAAAATGAAAAAGACTTAAACGATGCCGAAAAAAACGGTGTGAAAAAAGTTATGGTTGACAGATTACGTCTTACGTCCGAAAGAATAAAAGGAATTTCCGACGGTGTAAGAGAAGTTGCAAAATTGAAAGATCCAATCGGTGAAGTTTTGGGAATGGAAAAAAGACCTAACGGACTTTTAATAGGCAAAAAAAGAGTTCCCCTTGGAGTTGTGGGAGTAATATACGAAGCACGTCCAAATGTTACCGCAGATGTTGCTGCTTTAACGTTAAAAACAGGAAATGCCGTAATTTTAAGAGGCGGAAAAGAAGCTGTAAATTCAAACAAAGCTATTGTAAGTGTTATGAAAAAAGCATTGAAAGAATGTAATTTTCCTGAGGGTGCAATTGAATTTATTGAAGACACTTCCCACGAAACAGCAAAAGAAATGATGCATTTAAACGGCTATATAGACGTTTTAATTCCGAGAGGAAGTGCTCGACTTATAAAAACGGTTGTTGAGAATTCCACTGTTCCCATTATTGAAACAGGCTCAGGAAATTGCCACGTTTATGTCAATAATGATGCCGATATTGATATGGCACTTGAAATTTTGAAAAATGCAAAAGTTCAGCGTCCCTCTGTTTGCAATGCTTGCGAAAGTCTTGTTGTACACAAAGACATTGCAACAGAATTTTTGCCCAAAGCAAAAAAAATGCTTGAAGACTTAAACGTGGAAATTCGTGGTTGCGAAGAAACTTTGAAAATAATTGACGTAAGTAAAGCAACAGACGAAGATTTTTACACGGAATACAACGACCTTATAATTTCGGTAAAAATTGTAAATGATATTGACGAAGCTATAGAACACATAAACGAGCACAACACAAAACACTCTGAATGTATTGTTACAAAAAGCTATGACGCTTCACAAAAATTTACAGACGAAATTGATGCCGCTTGTGTATATGTTAATGCCTCCACAAGATTTACCGACGGCAACGAGTTTGGTTTCGGTGCGGAAATAGGTATTTCAACGCAAAAGCTCCATGCAAGAGGACCTATGGGCCTTGAAGCTCTTACCTGTACAAAATATGTCATTTACGGTAACGGTCAGATAAGACAATAAGAAAGGATTTTTGAAAATATGTTTATAGATAATGCGAAAATATACGTAAAAGCCGGGAACGGCGGTAACGGTTGCGTTGCTTTTCACCGTGAAAAATACGTTGCGGCAGGCGGTCCTGACGGTGGTGACGGTGGAAAAGGCGGAAACGTTATATTTGAAGCCGACAGAAATATGTCAACGCTTATGGATTTCAGATATAAAAGAAAATACATCGCACAAAACGGTGGCGACGGCACAGGAAAAAAATGTAAAGGTAAGGACGGTGAAGACCTTATTGTAAAAGTGCCTGTCGGTACCACAATTAAAGATTTGGATTTGGATATTTACATCGGAGACCTTTCCTACCACGGTCAACAGGTTAAAGTTGCCAACGGTGGAAAAGGTGGATTCGGCAATCCCCATTTTGCAACACCGAAAAGACAAGCTCCCCATTTTGCAAAACCGGGCAGAAAAGGCGATGAACTCAATGTTTTACTTGAAATTAAGCTTTTGGCAGATGTTGGTTTATTGGGATTTCCAAACGTAGGTAAGTCTACCCTTTTATCGGTTGTAAGCGATTGCAAACCGAAAATTGCAAACTATCATTTTACAACACTTATCCCCAATTTGGGAGTTGTAAAGCTCGGTGACGGTGAAAACTTTGTTATGGCTGATATTCCGGGAATAATAGAAGGTGCAAGTGAAGGTGTCGGTTTGGGACATGAATTTTTGAAACATACGCAAAGAACACGCCTTTTACTTCACGTTGTTGATGTTTCCGGTATTGAGGGAAGAAATCCGATTGAAGATTTTGACACAATCAACGAAGAACTTAAAAAATATTCCGAAGAATTAAGTGAAAAAGAGCAAATTGTTGTCGGTAACAAAACAGACATTATGTTTGACGAAAGCATTGCAACGGAATTTAAAGCTGAAATGGAAAAACGTGGTTATAAAGTATTTATGATTTCCGGTGCTACAAGAAAAGGCGTTGACGAACTTATGAAATACACTTATGAAAGACTTTCACAAATTCCTGTACCGGAAGCAGTTCGTGTTGTAGATGTAGACACCATTGTACGTCCCGGAAAAGATGACAGCTTTGAAGTTATTAAGGAAGCAGAAGGTGTTTACATTGTTGAGGGAAATTTACCCGAAAAGCTTATCAATTCAACCAACTTTACCGATTACGAATCCTTACAATATTTGCAAAGAGCATTGATAAGATCGGGAATTGTAGATGCTTTGAAAGAAAAAGGCGCAAAAGAAGGCGACACAATTATTATAGACGAATCACAGTTTGATTTTGTTGAATAAAAGGACAAAAAAATGGAATTTTACAGAAGTGATGGAAAAATCCCATTCGGATATACCTACAAGGAATCCGAAATACCGCAAAAAATAAATCCGCATTTTCACAATTACTATGAAATTATGCTTTTTAAAAAATGCGATGCTTATTATATGGTTGAAGGAAACAAATATGAAATTGCCGAGGGTGACATTCTTTTCACTAATCCTCGTGAGTTGCATTGCCCCGTTTTCAATTCGCCCCAAAACTACAAGCGCTCCATTCTTACATTCAAGCAAAGTTATCTTTCCGACTTTGTAACGGAAAAATACAACCCCTTTGATGCACTTGATAAAAGAAAATTGGGAACGAAAAACAAAATTCCGTCCGAACTTGCAAAAAAATATGAAATTGATAAAAAGATAAATATAATTGCCGAATATTACGAAAGCGAAAAGCCCGAAAAAGACCTTGTAATTAAAACAAATTTGGCTCAAATTCTTATTTGCATGAACAACCTTTTTATGACGGAAATAAAATCGGTTAAATCAGGTAATATTGATTATGTTATAGAATACATCAACAACAATTTAACCGAAAAAATATCTCTTGATGAACTTGAAAAAATATTTCACTTAAACAAATATCACATTTCCCATGCGTTCAAGGAAAAAACAGGTTTTTCCATATTGGAATATGTAAATAACAAGCGTATAATTATGGCAAAAGAGCTTATTTTGGAAGGAATCCCTTTGAATATCGTTGCCGAAAAGGTAGGCTTTAACGATTATTCCAACTTTTATCGTTCCTTTAAAAAAACATTGGGATATTCCCCAAAAAACTTAAAAAAATAATAATTACAAAAAATCCGCCTTATAATGTGTAGAGTAATAAGGAAGTATTTCCGCAAGGCTTAAAAATAGTCTTGCGG
>CAYPIJ010000106.1:0-6942 GCA_964410755.1 uncultured Oscillospiraceae bacterium
GGTGGATATTGCAGTAAAACAGGCAAAGGAAAATGGTTTTGAGCAGATTGAACTTGGAGTGTTCAGCGATAACAACAAGGCAATTCATCTGTATGAAAAATTCGGTTTTGAAAAATACGGTATACAGCCAAGAGCGTTTAAACTTAAAGATGGCACATACCGTGACGAAGTTATAATGGTAAAAATGTTATAATATAAATAAAAAAGGAGTGTAGAAATGAATATAGGTGAAAAAATAAGAAATGCAAGAGAAGATTTAGATTTATTGCAAGGTCAAATGGCAAAATTGATACCGATGAATCAATCCAATTATTCAAAAATCGAAAGAGGGATACAAGAACCAAGTATGACGCAGTTAAAACGAATATGCGAAATTTTAAAATTGGATCCGAGATATTTGTTGGAAATAGAAAATCTTGAATACATAACAAACGAGGATAAAGCTTTACTGAAAGATATGAAAAAGCTTATTGAAAAATACAAATAAATCCACTGAAAATTTTATAAACAAAAAAGCAGGCTTAACAAAAAACACTAAACCTGCTTTTTCCTTATTTCTTAATTTTTAACTACAATATCGAAATTGCAATAACCACGGAAGCAAAAACTATTGAAACCATACTTAAAAGCTTGATAAGTATATTAACGGAAGGACCTGCCGTATCCTTAAAGGGGTCGCCAACCGTATCACCAACAACCGCAGCTTTGTGGTTTTCAGAACCTTTTCCGCCAAAGTTACCGGCTTCAATATATTTTTTCGCATTGTCCCAGCTACCGCCTGAATTTGCCATCATAATTGCAAGAACAAAACCGCTCACCAAAGCACCTGCCAACATTCCCACAACACCGTTTACACCTAAAATTACGCCTACAACAATAGGTGTGATTATTCCCAAGCATGCCGGTAAAATCATTTCTTTAAGTGATGACTTTGTGCAAATGTCTATACAAGTTTCATAGTCTGCTTCTGCTTTTCCTTCCATAAGACCCGGAATTTCTTCAAATTGTCGTCTTACTTCAATAACAATTTTTTGTGCCGCACGTCCAACAGCTTTCATTGTATAAGCCGAGAACAAAAACGGAAGCATTGCACCTACAAAAAGTCCGATTAAAACAGGAGGATTTGTAAGCGTAAGATTTAAAATCCCCGGTTTTAAGGCTTCAACCTTATCTGTGTAGGAAACAATCAACGCAAGTGCCGTAAGAGCGGCAGAGCCGATTGCAAATCCTTTTCCCGTTGCCGCCGTTGTATTTCCCAAGGAATCGAGAGCATCCGTTCTTTCTCTTACTTCCTTTGGAAGACCGGCCATTTCAGCAATACCGCCTGCATTATCGGCAACAGGACCATAAGCATCTGTAGCAAGAGTAATTCCGAGAGTTGAAAGCATACCTACAGCAGAAATACTAACTCCGTAAAGACCTTTTGCAAAGCTTTCATTTCCTCCCGAAACATAGTAACTCACAAGAACGCTTATTCCTATAATTACAACGGGAATTGCAGTTGAAAGCATTCCGAGAGCAAGTCCGTCAATAATAATCGTTGCACTTCCCGTTTCGGAAGATTGGGAAAGCTGTTGTGTGGGCTTATACGTATCGGAAGTGTAATATTCCGTGAAAAATCCAATAAGTACACCTGCCAAAAGACCGGAAACAACTGCCCAGAACACACCTTTGTTTTCGGGAAGTATTGTATAGATAAGTATACCGGAAACTATTGCAGAAATTATACTTGCTATGTAGGTACCTTTTCTCAAGCTTCCCAAAAGATTACGCTGTGTTGCATTTTCTTTTGTACTTACGAAAAATGTTCCGATAATAGATGCCAAAATTCCGATTGCGGCAATAAGCATAGGAATAATTACACCGTGAAATTCCAAGCCTGCCGCAGTTGCCAACGCACCGCAAGAAATAATGGAACCAACGTAGGATTCATACAAATCCGCACCCATTCCGGCAACGTCACCTACATTATCGCCAACGTTATCCGCAATACAAGCAGGGTTACGAGGGTCATCTTCCGGTATGCCTGCTTCAACCTTACCCACAAGGTCAGCTCCAACGTCTGCAGCCTTTGTAAATATACCGCCACCTACACGAGCAAAAAGTGCCATTGAGCTTGCACCCATACCGAAAGTAAGCATTGCCGACATTATATCGTTAATTTCGAGCTTGAAAACAAATTTCAAAAGAATAAACCACAAGCTTATATCCAAAAGGCCCAAACCTACAACGGTAAGCCCCATAACAGAGCCTGAAGCAAATGCAATTTTCAAGCCCTTGTTAAGACCTTCTTTCGCACCGTTAGCCGTTCTTGAATTTGCGTAAGTTGCAATCTTCATTCCCACAAAGCCGGAAAGCCCCGAGAAAAATCCGCCCGTTAAAAACGCAAAAGGAACAAATACGCTGAGCATTCCTTTGAATGCAAGAACGGAAAGTATTACAAACATTACCGCAAAGAAAATTCCAACCGTCTTATATTGACGCTTTAAATACGCCATGGCGCCTTTTCTTATTTTCAAAGAAATTTTCGCCATTGTTTCAGTGCCTTCGGGCTTACGCTTAACATTGTAAAATTGTATGCAAGAATAAATCAAAGCCAATATCGCACACAAAAGCACAAAAAACGGTGATACATTCAAAAAGTTATCCATAAATAACCACTCCTTTTAATAATTTAAATATATTTTATCACAAAATTTTCACATTGTAAATATTTTTTTACCATAAAAAGGAAAATTTGTTAATATTTGCATATTTTGATACAAATCTTGCGTATATTGACTTTGATGCGATATATGCATATAAAAAAGAGAGGAAGCGCAGTCCTCTCTTTTTTACAAAGTAACGGAATAATCTTTTTTGAAGCCGTGTGAACCGAAAATTTGCCAATTTCCCACACCCAATCTTTGTAAAACTGCTTTTCTTTCTTCGGCACAAAGCTTAGGATCGGTATCAACGGACGTCATTAAAATTGGAGCATACTGATTATACTCTGCTTGCTCGGGAGTAAGTCCGTGGATATTAATATAAATATCTCCTGTAAAAGCAATGTGATTTCCATAGTCAATCAAAACAATTTCCCCGGGAAGATGCCCGCCCTTGCCTTCATATACTTCAAAATGAAGCTCTTCAAAGTCGAAAAATCCGATTTGTGTCAAAGGTTGAGTAAGATTTTCCGTATTTTCCCATTTTTCCGTTATTTTGCTTGGGTCAACAGGTCGATATGACGTAAGAATTTTGCAAATATTTATGTATGGCTTATGCAAAGCATTTTTTTCACGAAATCCGTCTTTGCTCTCTGCTTCGCATTTCAAGCAATAGGCTGTTTTATGGCAAGCTATAACTTCGTCAAACATCGGCAAAAGTCCGCAATGGTCAACATCGGCATGAGTTACGATTATTGTCTTTTTTATGTTATCGAAATCGGGAATTATTTTTTTCAAAACAACTTTCATTTCATCACCGTAACAAGCATATCCGCTATCAATAAAAAGAAGCTTACCGTTACTTTTTATAATTATGGTATTACTTCCGCAAGGTGGCTCGATAAGTGTTATTTCCGTATTTTGGGTAATTTTGTGCGTGCTTATTCTGGGAGAAAATTCTTCCCCTTTGGATTTTGAAAGCAATTCCGCAAATTTACTTATACTGTCAAAAGTGCGATACGGCGATAAGCCCGTTGCATCAAGAGTTTGCATTGCAAGATTTGTATGTACCAAAAGTTCTTTTTTGCATTCCTCCGAAAGCCCCATCATTTTTGAAATTGCGGTAACATAGGAATTATAAAAAATGCTGTTATCATAAATTTTTTCGGAACTGTTATAATCGATAACTCTAACCTTGCAAATTTTTTCCGCCTCTTTCAAAAATTCCGAAATTTTATCGGAATCGTCAATATACAAGCCCATTTTAAAAAACTGATAATCTGTGCCGTTTTCCTGTGAGCTTATATATGAAATATTGAAATTAAACTCATTTATAAGCTTTAAAATGTCTGTTACGCTGCCGGGAACGTCCTTGAGACGAAATTCAATTAAAACTATACTCATTTTGTTGGTATCGTTATGCAAATACCCGATTTTTTCAAGTTCAAAATCGGCTTTTTCAAGTTGCTCTTTTGTGCCCTCTGCATCAATAAACAAAGTATGTGAATCAACGGCTTTGTTGTAGCTTACACGAGTTATGTTTATTCCCAAAGCGGAAAAGCAATTACTTGCTTTTAAAAATGCACCGATGTGATTCGGCATAGATGTTACATACGTCTTTTTCATAAGGTCTCCTTCCAAGCAAAATCGAACAAAAAACCCGAAAAGCTTTTAAAGTCTGTATATTTTAACTGTAATATTACCACAAAAGAACAAAAAAGTCAATAGCCCGAAATGAATTTTTTTGCAGATTTTTGAATTTTTATAAACAAAGAAAATATCCGCTCGGAAATCCGGCGGATATTCATTTTAAATTCTATTCAATTATTATACAAGTTCCTTTTTTGCAAACATCACAATCACCAAGGGAATTGATAAATTGAAGTTTTTTTGGCGTTGAGTTGTATTTTTTGCAAATATCGAAAACTCTTTCGTCTTTTTTTGGATAATATGCAACCACACTTGCCCTGTTTAAGGCTTTTCTTTTTGTTTTGTCAACTTGAACATCATTTATAAATGATATTTCATTTTCTGCAAAAAGATATGTTGTAAAATCAACATTACAACGCACCTCAATGCAATTATGACCTTGAATGACAAAAGAAAAGTTTTTAATTTCGCTTGAAACCTGTGCTTTATCGTAACCACAATTGTTTTTTATGTCTTGCACAAACTCAAAATCCACTGTTTTTCGGTCGCAACGAATACCGTTTTGCGTTTTATAGATAACATCACACATAAGGCTTGCACCTATAAGCACCTTATTGCCTTGAATTTCGCATGAAGAAATCGTTGACACGGGACGAACAAAATAAACCTCGGATATTTCAAAATCGTCAAAGCAAAGGACTTCTTTCATATTATGAGTATCGAAAAAGCAAGGCGAAATAAGGGAACAACGCAAGCTTTCCTTTGCTACCGTTTCTTCAAACTCGGGACAATAGCCATCTTGTGCGTAATAAATTTTTTCCGTTAAAAAGCCCTTTACATCAACATTTATACTTCCGTCAAAAACGATTTTTCCGTTGTTTTCCTTTTTTACTTCACTTTTTGCAATTTCCGCTTCGAAAATCACAGAAACATCGTCATTAATTCCGTTTATATCGATAATTTCCGTAAATGGTGCTGAAAATTCCACACATTCAACTGTATCATTTTCGCTCAAATAAAGAATTTTTAAATTTATGTCACCTTTCAAAACGCCCTTGTTTGTTATGGCTTTCATTTCGGGATTTTGAAAAGATGCGTCATAGCACAAAATTCTGTCGATACCGCTTTTTGCAGGTGGCATGGTAAATTGCTCAGAAAAAGGAATATGCTCGTTTTTTTGAGCACATATATATGAAGCTTCAAGCTCCTTTTGGTCGAAAACAATGTCTTTTTCTTCAGAAAAATCAGGTATAAGAACATCTGAAAAAAGCTGAGTGTAAACCGTAACATCAAGCTTAATTCCGACTTTTCTTGAATTTAGCATAACGCAACCGCAAGCATCTTTCTTTAAATCCACGCTTTCAAAATCGAATTTTTCGCCTTTTGGAATATCGCATTTTACAAAAAATTCTTCCTTTGTGTGTAAACTTTGAATTTCTCTTGTTTCGTCTCCCTCCGGTATGTATAAAACATCGGCAGAAGCTTCAATTTTTGCCGAAAATTCGCTGTCCGAAAAAGAATATTCCCCAACAAAGCAATTAACATCGGAATAGAGAATTTTCAAAATATCGGGACAACTGTCGGGAACATTAATATCCCATTGCTCTTTTTTTGAAATGCTTTTTGAAAAAATGTTTTTTGTAATAAATATTTCGTTCATATTTTTTCTCCTTATATACAATTTGATATTTTTATAGCAAATTATATGAGAGAAAAAACAAATATATTCTCTATTTTTTGAAAATTGCCGTTATTTTATGAATGGGAACGCCTTGAGAAGAAAAACGTTCTTCATATTCCGTCATAATATTCCCCTCCGGGTGTTCCGAATGCAAATCGTCGTAATATTCCAAAATTTCCATGGGGTAATTTTTAATTTCTTCAACAGAAAATTCCCAAAGCTGAACATTATCGGTTTTAAACTGAAGTTTTGCGTCTTTTTGCAATATTTTTTCGTATTTTTTCAAGAAATTTGTATGTGTAAGACGTCTTTTTTTCTGTCCTGCCTTTTTCCACGGATCGGAAAAATTAAGATAAAGACCGGAAATTGAATTTTCCTCGAAAATCGTATCAATCAATGTAGCATCTGCATTTACATAACGCAAATTTTCAATTCCCTCCGACTTTGTTGCCGCTATTGCAATAACGTCATCACATTTTTCAAAAGCAATATAGTTAATATCGGGGTTCATTCTTGCCAAAGTGGTAATAAATCTACCTTTACCGGCACCGATTTCCACCATAACGGGATTATCGTTTTTAAAAATTTCTTTTGTATCCAATATTGTACCTGCTTCAACTTGTATAAAAAAATCTTTATACTGTTCCAATCTTTTCGGAGTACATTTTTTCTTTCTCATTCTCATATCTATATGTTTCCTTTCTTTAATTACCATTTTAATTTATTACATTGTCATTTCGATTCGTAGGGGCCCTGCTCCTCCCGTTTTTTCTTATCCTGTCATTTCGAGCGTAGTCGAGAAATCCCACGTGTTTAATAACGATGTTCGCACCAACATCGTTCCCAAACGCAAATTAACATTAGCCCTGCGGCGATTGAGCAGTCGCTCAGGAGGGGAGAAGGGTCGTTAAGGGCGACGGGGAAACTATGCGATAAAAGGTTCCCCACGCCCCTGACAAAGAAATT
>CAYPIJ010000107.1:0-6931 GCA_964410755.1 uncultured Oscillospiraceae bacterium
GAGCAATTGCCTTCTAAGCAATGGGCCGGGAGTTCGAATCTCTCCGGGCGCACCACGATTTTCAATATATGTGGTGGGTATAGCTCAGTTGGTAGAGTACCAGATTGTGGCTCTGGGTGTCATCGGTTCGAACCCGATTATCCACCCCATTCATTTTTATAATGTATCACTTGTTGGGGTATCGCCAAGTGGTAAGGCACAGGACTTTGACTCCTGCATTTCGCTGGTTCGAGTCCAGCTATCCCAGCCAATTTGGACCATTAGCTCAGTCGGTAGAGCACTTGACTTTTAATCAAGTTGTCCGGAGTTCGAATCTCCGATGGTTCACCAGTTAAAAAGCATCGATTGTATCGGTGCTTTTTTGTTATGCATAATAAAAATCAACCTCCGTATTTACACAGAGGTTGGTTTTTTACATATTTTTAAGTTTCAAAACAGCTTCCAAAAAGTAATAATCGCCGTAAATAAGGGCTTGATGTCCTGAATTAAAACGTTCCATACCATAGTTTAAAATTGCTTCGTCTTCCTCGTCATTCCAGGAACAACAACGTTCATCCAATGCTTTCAACAATCTAAAAGCCGCATTTAGATACATTTCTTTTTCCGCACCCTCGCAACAATTTGCAATATTTATAAAGCCTACAGCCGCAATTGCACCGGCACTGCTGTCATAAGCCACAACATCAGTAGGTTGACGAAAATCACATCTGGGAACAGGGTCTTCAACACAAGAAGCAATAAAATAATTTGCTACACGTTTTGCCGCATCAAGATAGCGTTTTTCTTTTGTTGCAATATAGCTTTGCGAAAATCCGTTTATTGCCCAAGCTTGCCCTCTTGACCATGAAGAACCGACACTATAGCCTTGTCCTCCGAGACTTTCTATAAATTCGCCGTTTTCATAGTTAAAATTGACTATATGATTGACACTTCCGTCGGGACGAATAAAGTTTTCAATAACCTTATCTGCGTGATTCATGGCAATATATTTGAAGCGGTCGTCTCCAGTCATATCGGTTGCCCAATAAAGAAGCGGAATATTCATCATACAATCAATAATCGCCCAACCTCTTTTATCGTCCTTATCATCAGGTCCCCAAGTATTCCAAGCTCGAATATATTTTCCGTTTATGTTATATCTGCCGGCTAAAATATGTGCCGCAAGTAAACCGTAATTTCTTGAGCTTTTATTACCGGTTATTTCGTAATTTCTTACACTGGACAAAAGCCACATAAACCCGACATCATGGTGAAGAACTTCAAAATCCTTAAAATTTTCGTTAAGTGTATCTTCAACATCTTGTGCCCAATTTTTAAAGCGTTCGTCCTTTGTTTCTTCAAACATAAACCATAAAATTCCTGCCCAAAAAGAATTTGTCCACCAATCAATATCGGTACAAATTTGATATTTTCCGTTTTTTGTGGTATACGGAATTTGACCTTGTATTCTTTCTGCTGTTTTTGTGATTTTTTTCTTACATTTTTGCCATTCGTTGTCAGCCCATTCTTTATATTCCATACTATCCCTCCTATTTTATTTCATATTTTATAATTTTACTTTTTGCTTTTCCAAAAGCAATTATTTTATAAAGATTTTCTCCCCAATTTGCGGTTATAAGCGGGTCATCATACTCAACTTTTTCAACAAAAGCCTCAATTTTATCATTAAATTCTATTTTTAAGGTTTCGTTTGAGTCGCTTGTTAAAATAATGAAATTTTCACCTATATTAACACTTTGCGGTGTAAGAAAATTAAGTATATATTCCGTTTCTTTTTCAAATTCAAAATCTTCCGTTACAAAAATCACCTGATTTTTTCTGTCAAATTCAATTGTCCTTATCCATTTTGATATATCATTCTTGTTTTCGTAAGCATTTTTCAAATTCATACCAAAAACCGTTTTATCGTTTTTGGATTCATAAAAAACATCACTTGAAGAAAAGTTTTTTCCGTCTTTTTGCTCAAAACCGCCGATTGTAGGCACATTATGATATGAAGAACGAGTTGTCCAAAGTGTGTAACGTTTGTCACTGAATGTAATTTTTTGATACGTCATATTCCCGGAATCGATAATAAAAGGAACGGAATTTTTATATACAATAAAATTCCCCACATCGTTATGATTATGGCTTTCTCCGTTATGACCGCCCTTTGCACCGATAAATAAACCTTTTTCATTATTTTCACTTGTTTTTGAAATCATAACTTCAAGGCTTTTGATGTAATAATCAAGCACACCGGGGATATTTTCTTCAAAATAACCTTCAAGCTCTCCCAAATATTTGCATATATCAAACATTCTGAAAGTTTTTGTAAGCTTATCGTAACCACCGAATTTTTTTATTTCTTCATAAGGTTTAAATTGAGTTGAATTTTTTAAGCTTTCGTAAATGTTTTTTGAAAAAGAGTAAAGCTTCTTATTTTCCGTTATTTTTGCAATTTTAAAAAGCGTTGCAAAATATACGGGAACGTTCAAGCCTGAATCCGCAAAATTTACAAATTTCCCATTTCCTGCATACATCTTCATAAAATATTCGGAAGTATTAACAACCTTTTCCATAGAAAAGCAATCAATTTTTCCATCAGTAACTGTTTTCAAAAGCCACATACATTCAAGCATGGAAAGTCCTGCTTGATTCCAATATGTGGGGCCTTCGTCACAGCCACCGTCCAAAGGATAATTATCCAAATAAATATCAAGCGTGGAAATAACCTTTTCCACAAGCCTTTTCAAGATTTCTCTATCGTCCTCCGTAATCATTGCAACAGCCAAAACATTGGAATTTATCCATGGATTCCAATTATTTGGAATTGCTTCTCCAAAACCCATCCACCAATAATCGTTACGGTTAAGATAATCTTCAATAACATCATGATGTAAACGTTCTTTTATTCTTCTTGTAACAACATTGCTTAAACTATCAAGTTTTTCCCCCATAACTTGATAAACAAATGCCATCGTGCAAGCGGTTTCAGCCAAAAACAAATCCAATGTATTATTTTTAAAATCGGGTAAGCTGTCCGCTTCTTTAACAAACACATTATGTGCCGGAACAGTCCAACTCGTTTCTTCCAAAATAAGCCACACAAGGTCTGAAATGTCATTTATATAACGGTTATCGTTATAATAGCATTCCAACACGGTTTTACAAATAAGCTCACTTCTCCGTGAAAAATAGATTTTTTCATAATTGCTTCTGTTTCCGTTTACAAAATATTCTCTATATAAGCTTGCTGTTAAAGGCGAATATACTCCGCCCTCATAAAGTTTAAGCTCATTTTCAAAATAGGCAATACTTCTTTTACTTATATTATCCCAAAAATTCCTATCCGATATGGAATTAAAAATGCTGCAATTTGTTTTTACGGAAAAATCATTTTTATATTTTTCAAAAATCATAGTTTTACCTCATTTTTATTTGGGTTGTTTTCCTATGTACGCCAATATTCCACCGTCAACATACAAAACGTGACCGTTTACAAAATCGGAAGCATCACTTGCCAAAAATACCGCCGGCCCCATAAGATCTGCTGTATCTCCCCAACGAGCGGCAGGCGTTTTTGAAACTATAAATTGGTCGAATGGGTGACGTGAACCGTCAGGCTGTTTTTCTCTTAAAGGTGCTGTTTGAGGTGTTGCAATATAACCGGGACCTATTCCGTTACATTGAATATTATATTCACCATATTCCGAACAAATATTTCTTGTAAGCATTTTAAGTCCGCCTTTTGCCGCAGCATAGGCAGAAACGGTTTCTCTACCAAGCTCCGACATCATGGAACAAATATTAATAATTTTTCCGTGACCTTTTTTTATCATCGACGGAATAACGGCTTTTGAAACAATAAAAGGTGCATTCAAATCAACGTCAATTACTTTTCTGAATTCGTTTGCACTCATTTCATGCATAGGTATTCTTTTTATTATACCCGCATTGTTTACAAGAATATCTATAATTCCTACTTCTTTTTCGATTTTTGCAACAAGCTCGTTAACAGCCTCTTCATTTGTTACATCGCAAACATATCCTTTTGCGTCAATTCCGATTTCTTTATATGCGTCAATTCCTTTATTAACAAGTTCTTCTGATATATCGTTGAAAACAATTTTTGCTCCCGCTTGTGAAAAAGCTGTTGCAATTGCAAAGCCTATTCCGTATGATGCACCGGTTACAAGTGCAATTTTTCCTTCAAGGGAAAATTTGTTTAAAATATTATCCATTTTTTAAAAATCTCCTATCTTAAATTTTTTGTTTCTATATGGTCCATATCGGTGAATTCCTGATTTTCTCCGCACATTGCCCAAATAAATGAATATGCCTTTGTGCCTACACCGCTGTGAATTGACCAGCTGGGTGAAATAACAGCCTCTTCATTGTGCATTATAATGTGTCTTGTTTGTGTGGGCTCTCCCATCATATGGAACACAACGTCATTTTCTTCCATATCAAGATAAAGATATACTTCCATTCTTCTGTCGTGTGTATGGCAAGGCATAGTGTTCCAGTTTGAACCGGGCTCAAGCTGTGTAAGTCCCATTGAAAGCTGACAAGATTTCATAACTTCCGGGTGTATATATTGATTGATAACTCTTTTATTGCATTCTTCAAAGCTTCCGCAAGGTACTTTTTTAGCTTTTGTAATGTCTATTTTCACAATGGGATAGCTTGTATGTGCAGGGCATGAAGATACATAAAATTTCGGTGGATTTTCAGTGTCAACACATTTGAACACTATATCTTTGTTTCCCATTCCGATGTATATTCCGTCACGAGGATTCATTTCGTAGTCAACACCGTCAATTGTGATGATGCCTTTTCCGCCAATGTTTATGCAACCCATTTCTCTTCTTTGAAGAAAATAATCAGCCGCAAGCTCTTTGCCGGCCTCGAGCTTTAATTCTTGATATACAGGCATAAATCCTGCTGTTATAATTCTGTCAATATGGCTGTAAACCATTCTTATATTGTCCTTTGTGAATAAATTTGCAATGTGAAATTCTTCTCTCAATCTTTCTGTTGTGTAGTGTTTCACGTCTTGTGAATTTGATGCTTGTCTTACTTCCATTTCTTTATTCTCCTTTTTAATGTAATTTCCGTAAACTTCAATTTGTGAAAGTGCAGCCCAAGAAAGCGGTTCACTTACTTGCTTGAAGTTTGTTAAATGTATGGTTTTTGTTTTTTTCTTTGGGAATGATATAATTTGTCCCTCACTTGTTTCTTTAAATTCGCAATGAATTTTTTCTTTGTCGGAAAATTCAACGTCAAGAGATTTCCAATATGTATCGTGAGGAAAATCCGCCCTTAAATAGAAAATTATTTTGTTTATTTCCGTTTCACAACCGAAATCAAGATAATATTCAAGGTCTTCTCTTGCTCCGCCTGCCCAAGAATGATACGGATAAAATCCATGAGATGTATTTTCGCAAACACCGTCAATTGCGTTTCTTTCAAAAAAACAAGGTGCTTCTCTTGTTACAAAATTGGCATACGCATTCGGAAAAAATCTTTTTTCCTTATGGCAAGCATACGGATTTAACGAAACAATTCTTTCTTCTTCAATTTCTTCTTTGGTCGCTTCTCTTACATTTATATTGTGTCTTTTGCCTTTGAACGCATTTCCGTGGTAACCTTGTTCCAAAACGTCACCCATGGGAATAACATATTCAAAATATTTTTCCGGTAAATATAAAAGTGCTTCTTTCGTTGTATCGTCAAGCTTTATAAACAAAAACTCGCTGTCGTCAGATGTAATGGTGAAAAAGTCCCCTTCTTTATATTCTCTTTCACAAACAACATCTATTTCTTTTTGAACAGCTTCAAACTTAACGTTTTTGTTTACGTCTTTTAACTGCAATTTTATAATAATTATCACTCCTTTTTCTTTATTCAACTATATTATACAACAAAATATTTTAAAAAAATACAAAAATATTGCTTAAAACTTGACTTATATTGCTTTGTGTGATATAATTTAATAAAAAAGGCGGTAGAAAAAAATGCAAGACATTAAATATTACAAATATCACGATTTTGGAGCTGATGTTCTGACAAAAAAGCAACACACCCACAACAGCTCTTTGGAAATTCTTCATGTCATTAAAGGAAACGGTGTAATCGTTATAAACGACAGTCTTTTCCCTCTTCAAGACAATTGTGTCTACTTTATTCCGCCAATGTTTTTACACCATTCCGCACCCGAAGATTGCGACGCCTATATAAGAAGTGCGGTAAATATTTCTTACTCTCACATTTCAGCTTTAACAAAAATAACGGGTTTTGACGAAATTTTAAACACACTTTGCGAAAATGTGTGTACGGTTTTGGATAAATCCGACTCGGAATATATCGACAAAGAATTTAAAAAACTGAAAAATGAACAAAAAAGTGAAAGAAGTGTTGCACTTATAAACATACTAGCCTGCCTTTCCAAAGCTAAAAAAACAAAATATGCAATAAACAACCAAATTACGGATATAATAGAATATATCAACAAAAATCTTTCGGAAAAAACCACGCTTGACACCATAAGCAAAAAATTTCACATAAGCAAATATTATCTTTGCCATATTTTCAAGGAAACAACGGGAATGAGCATTATGAGCTACATTTTAAATCAACGTATAGCGTATGCCAAAAATTTAATGATTAACACAGACAACTCCATTTCGGAAATTGCCATATCTTCCGGTTTTTCTTGTTTTTCCTATTTCAGCCGAATGTTTAAAAACTCGGAAAAAATTTCACCTCGTGAATTTCGAAATAAATATAAGATAAAAAAGATAAATTTAAAAAATAATTAAAATGTAAAAAATAAAATACACAAAAAAGCACCTGCCTAAGCAAGTGCTTTCATTTTGGCGACCCGGATGGGGGTCGAACCCACGACCTCTAGCGTGACAGGCTAGCGTTCTAACCAACTGAACTACCG
>CAYPIJ010000108.1:0-6929 GCA_964410755.1 uncultured Oscillospiraceae bacterium
TTAGGATATAATTTTTTATTTATAATACCATTGAGGTGAAAAAGTATGAGTAAAAATATTTGCCGTTTTATTCCCAATCAAGGAAACGAAAGCGACATAAACATTCTTAATTTTGTACATGAAACGCAAGAACAAATTTCAAGCAACATAAAATATGAAACGACTTATAAACTCCATATTGTAACAAAAGGAAAAGGCAAAATTTTCATTTCCGACAATGTTCACAACCTTAATTGCGGTGATATATTTTTCACTTTTCCCACTATGGAGTATTCCCTACAATCTGAAAATGATTTTGAATATATGTATATAAGCTTTATGGGAATAAGAACCAACAAGCTTTTGGAAAAACTGAAAATAACAAAAGATAACTTTTTATTTGAAAATCAAAAAAAGCTTCTTCCTATATGGACTGAATCCATTGTTGACAACAAAAGTATTTTAAGCTTAAGATGTGAGGGCATAATTTTGTACAGCTTTTCCGTTTTGAGTGAACAGGTTATTGAAAACAACCCAAAAAACGACACATTAACAGAAAAAGTGAAAAATTACATTGACGAGCATTTCACGGAAGAAAAAATTTCTTTGGAAATCATAAGCAAAATTTTTTCCTACAACAAAAAATATGTTTCCACAGCATTTAAAAAGGATTTCCATATCGGACTCACTCAATACATTACAAATCTGCGAATACAATATGCCTGCACACTTATGGAACAAGGCTTTTCTTCCGTAAGCGACATTGCATATCAATGCGGATTTTCTGAAGCACAATATTTTTCAAAGGTCTTTAAAGCAAAAATGGGCGTTTCTCCGAAAGAACATATAAATTCACTAAAAGGGTAAAGCAATCGTACTTTACCCTTTCATAAGCTTTATGATAAAAATTCGCAACGTCTGATAATGTGATTTTGATATTCCAAATCCAATTCATTGAAATATCCGCTCCAACCCCAAACTCTTACTATAAGATGGGGTATTTTTCCGGGTGCTTTTGTGCGTCAAGCAAAACTTCTCTGTTTACCGAGTTAATTTGAAGCTGATGTCCACACATATCTATATATTTTTTCACCAGTGCCGCCACTTTTTTTGTTCCAACATCGTTACGAAATACAGTGTCATGAATTTCAATTGTCAGCGGACCTCCGTTTATGATATTTGTCATATCGTATTTCGTAAATGAGCAAATAACTGACAAAAGTCCGTCTGACTTTACGTCAAGTGAAGGTGAAAAAATCTTTTCATCATACACTACCTTTTTTATTGCTGTTAAAGCATCGGTAGCATTTGCGATTACTGCACCGTGACAACCGAAATTCATATATTTCCCGCCGTGGCGTATTGCATCGGTAAGAGCTTCCGTACAACCGTCAACAAAAACGGAAAGCAACGGAGCTTGGGAAAAAGGCTTTTTTTGAGCTTCAATTTCAATTTTTGCACATTCTTTCTTAATTTCTTCAAAACAACAATTCATAAGGTCTTTAAAAGTACTACACTTTAAAAGATTTCCAACTATTGCACGATTTATTACCAATGGAAAATTCATAGTGCAGATATTCGGAATATCCATTGAACAATTGGGAACAATATATTCCCAACAAGCTGCAACGGTATAGTTGCAAGCATCTTTTTTTGAATATCCAAGCTTGATTAACCCCGGAACAACCACATCGTCGTTACAATACTGTGGAAAACCAAGTCCTTTTTTTGTAAGCATAGTTGCATACTCATAACGTTCCTTAGGTGTATTTTTGCCTACTCTTAAATTAATCTTCGGATCAATCAGCGACAGCTCAAGAGAGGCCTCCATACAAATTTTTGAAAGCTCATTATACATATCGTTGCCGTTTTCATCAAAACCGCCAAAAACCATACTTTGCCCGTTATCCCCTGTTGAATTCCGAAATATAAATCAGTATCGTAATTTAAAGAAATGAAAAATTCTTCTGTCAATTCAAGAATTTTTTCATCAGTTATACCATCATCTTTGCTTTTTAAATAAAAGAGATACATATATTGGTCAAATCTGCCCAGCGAAATGTGGGGAATACCCGCAAGTCTCAAAATAAAGATACAAAACTTCATAAATACCAGAGCTTCATAAAAGCTTTCCGCTCCTTTTCAAGGAATTTTTGAAAGTGCGTTATAAAGCTTTTCATTATTTATTTCTTTTGCCTTATTTTTGTAATTGTCTGAAATTATCAAAGAGGATTTCAACATATCAATCATAATTAATCCATATTTCTTTTTTTCAAATTCTTTTTCTTTTGAAACTGCAAAATAAATGTTTTCAATTGTTTTATCAAACCCATCCGTGATAATTCTTGCATAATTCGGAGTTATGTTTCCCCAAGAATGAGAAAATTTTGTCTTTGTAAATCGATTGAAACCAAAAGAATCATTATCAAATATAACTGGTTTTTCATTCATCGACAATTGTCGATATATTTTTGCATAAATTTCCACATCATCCAAATCTGCCTCATTTACCGTTATTCCTTCACTTCTTAAATTTTTGTATGTCTTGCTTTTAAAAAATTCAAGTATTTCCCCAATTTTTTTCGTCATATTTTAAACACTCCTTATAATATTTTTGTTTTAATTTTGTATTTTTCAAATATTTTCTTGCGGTAATTTGGATCAATCTTTACATTGAAATTCGGTGTATATTCACGCATAAGCATTTTGTATTTTCCGCCGGCCATTTTATTGTATGGCAAAAGTTCCGCATAAAAAATATTGTTTTTTTGTAAAATATCAGCAATCATACTTATATTTTTTTCAGTATCCGTAACTTCGGGAATAAGTGGAATACGCACAACAAATTTCTTCTTACTCTTTGCGAGTGTTCTTAAATTATGTAAAATTTTTTCGTTTGAAACACCGGTATATTTTTTGTGTATTTCCCTATCCGCAAGCTTTAGGTCATATAAAAAATAATCCGCTTTTTCCAAGATTTTGTTAAATGTTTTTTCTTCGCAAAATCCACTTGTTTGTACTGCTGTATGAAGTTTTCCCTTTAAAATTCCCAAGACTTCCGCAAGAAACTCAGCTTGCGATAAAGGCTCACCGCCCGAAAAAGTCACCCCACCTTCCTTAAGAATGCTTTGGTTTTTCATAAGACGAAAAGCAAGCTTCTCACTACTTATCGTTTCTCCACAATACCTTAACAAATTCATAGGACATTTTTTAACACTTTCTTCAGTAAATAAAGTTCTTCCGTCTTTTTTTACTGCCGAATCAATACATAAATTACAACCAATACACCCGTTTGGACTCCGTACAATACACGTTTCGAAACTTTGTCCCTCCGGATTATGACACCATGTACATTTAAGTGGACACCCTTTAAAAAACACAGTAGTTCTAATTCCAGGGCCGTCATAAACAGAAAATTCCTCTATAGAAAAAATATTTCCCTTTGTCATCTTTTTTTACTTTCTTTTTTTTATATTATACACCTTTAATATTGACAAAGCAAGAAAAATATTGTATAATTATAGACAAAAGTTAAGAAAAGAGTATTTTTAATGATTTTACATCAAATATCAAATTCCAGGGGAAATTACAATTACAACGCATATACATATAACGACAAAATATGGAATATACATTTTCACGGAAATTATGAGTTAGTTTATAGTATTAAAGGAACAACTCAGATAACGGTAAACGGCATTTCAAAATTCTTAAAAGAAGGGGGATTTATTTTGATATCTCCTTATTCAGCACATTCTTTAAACATTTCAAAAAATACATATACCTGGATTGGAGTTTTTTCAAAGGATTATATCGGAGATTTTGCCAAAAAATACATGTTCGTAAATTTTTCCATGTTTGAATGTGATACGAATATAAAAAATTTTCTTAAAATCAATTTGTTTGACAATAAAAACCCAAGTCATTATTTACTTACAGCGTGCCTTAATCTCATTTGTGACCAATGTATCAAAAATAGTGAATATTTAACACAAAACGATAATTTTGATTTTATAAAAAGCGTAATAATTAATATTACAAAAAATATTGAAAACGATCTTACAATGAAAGAAGTGGCTTGCAAAATGGGATATGAATATCATTATTTTTCAGCATTGTTCAATAAATATTTTTCAATGAATTTCAAAAGCTTTGTTAATATTCTACGCATTGAACAGGCTTATGAATTACTTTCTGAAGAACATTACAGTATAACTGACGTGTGCAACAAATGCGGATTTACAAGTATACGCAATTTCAACCGTGTTTTTAAAAATCTTTCCGGTTTAACACCAAGTGAATATAAAAAATCAAAAAATAAAAAAGAACATTGAAGAAAGTTCAAAGTCCCACTTTATATCTTTTTTTGCATAATCAGTCCTCTGTCAGCTCGTGTGCCGAAAATTCAAGCTGTCTTTTCTTGTATGCGTCCAATTTTTTCTCCAAGTAGTGTATATTGCTTTCGGAATAAAAAGGATCCGCTGAAATTTCAAAAGGTATACGTCTTTCTCTGCTGACAGTCGTTGCAAAAATTGTAAGTGCCGTAGTCATTGACATTCCCATTTCTTGACACGCTTTTTCCATAGATTTTTTCAAATCCGCATCCATACGAAAATTAACCATTGCTTGTGCCATAAAATTCACTCCTTTCAAACTGTATCTACATTATACCATTTTGTAAAGCAAAAATCAATAGTTTGCTTTACAAAATATATTATGCAACAATAATTTTTTTGATACATTTCAATTTAATATTTTAAAGTGTGTATATTTTGCCCGATTTTGACAAAATAATAAGTACAAAAAGATTAAAAAAACAAAAAAGAAACGGAGATTATTATGAAAGACAAAGCTTTCGGAATATTACAGCGTATAGGTCGTTCCTTTATGCTTCCAATCGCCATTTTGCCCATAGCAGGTTTATTTTTGGGAATAGGCGGTTCATTTACCAATCAAACAACTCTTGAAACCTACGGACTTACTAAGTTTATGGGTGAAGGCACAATAATTTACGATATTTTGCTTGTATTAAATGATGCGGGATCGGTAGTTTTCGACAATTTGCCACTGATTTTTGCAATCGGTGTTGCTATCGGTATGGCAAAAAGCGAAAAGGCCGTTGCGGCACTTTCAGGTGCAATATCCTTTTTGATTATGCACGCATCAATCAGTGCATTAATTGAAGCAAAAGGCGGAGTTGAAACAATGCTTTCCGGTTCAACTGCTTCGGTTTTGGGAATTACATCATTACAAATGGGTGTTTTCGGTGGTATAATCGTAGGTCTCGGTGTTGCATCACTCCACAACCGTTTTTACAAAATCGAGCTTCCGCAAGTACTTTCTTTTTTCGGCGGAACAAGATTTGTACCTATAATTTCAGGTGTTGTTTATTTAATTGTGGGAATAATAATGTTCTTTATTTGGCCGACAATTCAAATGTTTATAAATGCCCTGGGAAATCTTGTTTTAAATTCGGGCTACATCGGAACGTGGATTTACGGAACACTAGAAAGAGCTTTAATCCCCTTTGGATTGCACCACGTTTTCTATCTTCCTTTTTGGCAGACAGCCTTGGGCGGAGTTGCTGAAATTGGCGGAAAAATTGTCGAGGGAGCACAAAACATATTTTTTGCCGAACTTGCAACATCGGGAATTAAGCATTTCAACGTTGAAGCAACAAGATTTATGGCAGGAAAATTTCCATTTATGATTTTCGGTCTCCCCGGTGCGGGCTTGGCTATGTACAAATGTGCAAAGGACAGCAAGAAAAAGGTTGCAGGCGGTCTTTTGCTTTCCGCTTCTCTTACTGCTATGCTTACCGGTATAACTGAGCCCTTGGAATTTACTTTTTTGTTTGTAGCACCTCTTTTATACGTTATCCATTGCGTTTTTGCAGGTCTTTCCTTTATGCTTATGCACATTTTAAACGTTGGCGTTGGAATGACCTTTTCCGGCGGTCTTATTGACTTATTTTTATTCGGAATATTGCAAGGCGACGCAAAAACAAATTGGCTAAACGTTGTTTGGGTTGGAATAATTTATTTTTTCCTATATTATTTCGTTTTTTCCTATATTATCAAAAAAATGAACTACAAAACTCCCGGTCGTGAAGAAGACAGCGAAGAAACAAAACTATACACAAGAAAGGATGTTGAACAGCGTAAAAACAGCGTTTCACAGCTTATAGCAATGGGGCTTGGCGGTAAGGAAAACATTGTGGATTTAGATTGCTGTGCTACTCGTTTACGAATTACCGTTAAAGATGAAAGCTTGGTAAACGACGCCCTTTTGAAAGACAGCGGAGCCGCAGGCATTGTGAAAAAAGGCAAAGGAATACAAGTTATTTACGGTCCAAAAGTGTCGGTTATAAAATCCGAGCTTGAAGATTATTTGGATAAAAACATTCCCGACGTAATTGAAAATGAAAAAATATATTCACCTCTTGACGGAAAAATCATTCCTCTTTCCGAAATCCCCGACGAAGCTTTTTCTTCCGGTGCATTGGGCACAGGTGTTGGAATTGAGCCGAAAAACGGCAACGTCTACTCTCCTGCCGACGGAAAAATCGACAACATTGCAGACTCAAAGCACGCAATAGGGATAACTACCAATGATGGAACGGATATTTTAATTCACATAGGAATAGATACGGTGAAATTAAACGGTGAGCCTTTCGATTTAAAAGTAAAAGTTGGCGATAGCGTAAAAAAAGGGCAACTAATCGGCACCTTTGACATTGAAAAAATAAAGAAAAACAATTTAAGTACCATAACACCGATTATTGTCTGCCCACCAAAAAACGCAATCAATTCAAAAAAAGGTGAAATTTCCCGGGGTGAAATCCTGTTTGAAACAAAATAAATATAATCAGCATAAAACAAATTTACGGACGGTCAACTTGACCGCCCGTTATTGTCATTTCGACCGAGTGTAACGAGCGGAGAAATCCC
>CAYPIJ010000109.1:0-6843 GCA_964410755.1 uncultured Oscillospiraceae bacterium
CCTTTAAATTTTGTATATAATATATTTTTTAACTTAGTTAATTTTTGTTCGTCGTTATTTTTGATGTTAAAATAATCGAACAACCCGTCTGTATTTTCAATAAGAACGGTATTATTTTGCACATTTTTGCACTTTTTAAAAAGTTCTTGTGAATTGGAACTGATTTTAGAACCTATCACAATCATAAAATCGACTTTTTTTGCTATTTCAAAAGCTTCTTCCTGACGTCGTTTGGTTGCACTGCATATAGTGTCAAACAAAGTAACGTCTTTGCAGATGTTTTTTATTTTTTTGCAAAAAAACGAGAACTTTTCTCTTTCAACCGTTGTTTGAGCAACGATACTTATTTTATCTTTCGGATTTATAAAATCTTTTATTTCTTCAAAATCTGTTGAAATTAAAGGATTTTCACAATAACCTGCAATTCCCGTTACTTCGGGATGGGCTTTTTTTCCGAAAATAATAATTTTTTGACCTTTTTTATGTTCTTCATATACTATTTTGTGTATTTTTTCAACATAAGGACAAGTCATATCCATACAATCTATATTTTTTTTCTTGATTTCGTCTATAATGTTTTTTGCCACACCATGTGCTCTTATAACACAAGTTGACAGGGGTGGGATTTCGCTTATTTCTTCAACCAAATGCACACCTTTCGACATTAAGTCGTTCATAACAGTGTTGTTGTGAATAAGTTCTCCCAACAAATATATGTTTTTTTTGCCTACGGCATCGTAAACACCATCGCAAGCTCTTTTTACCCCAAAGCAAAAGCCTGCTGTTTTTGCAACATAAAGCTTCATATTTTACCCTCAAGCAATTTTTCAACCGAATTTTTTAAATCGTCGGTAACTTGGTGTAAATCGGGCTTCTCGGGAAAGTTCATATCGATCGGGGTACCGAAAATGATTTTAATTTTCGAAAAAGGTTTGTAACTTCCGACAATGGCACAAGGAACAATCGGAACACCTGCTTTATAAGCAATAAGGCTTGCACCTGATTTAAACTCCAAAAGCTTTATGTCGTTTGTTTTGTTTCTTGTTCCTTCGGGAAAAACCGTTAATATTTTTCCGTCTTTTAAAATCTCAATGGATTTTTTTACGGCACCTATGTCACCGCTTCCACGTTTTATTGGAATAACTCCCACAGCTTTTAGCAAAAAGCCGAAAGGGGGAAACTTAAAAAGTTCTTCTTTTCCCAAAAAAGAAAGCTTTCTTTTTAAAGATGCGGTAATTAATACTGCATCGTGGTTGCTTTTGTGGTTGGGGCAAATTATTGCACCGCCGTTTGAGGGAATATTTTCCTCTCCCAAAACTTCTATTTTGTATATGATGCGGTAAAAAAGTTTACACGCATTTTTTGCGATACTGTATAACATAAAAATTACTCTCCGATAATTTTTAAAATATGAGAATAAACTGCGTTAATCGATTCTTCAAAGGTGAAATCCGTTGTGTCGATAACTGTTGCATCATCGGCAACTTTCAGCGGAGCATATTCTCTTTCGGAATCGTTTTTATCACGCTTGTTTATGTCTTCCAAAACTTCCTCGTAAGTGGTTTCAACACCTTTTTGCAAAAGTTCTTTCAAACGTCTTTGGGCTCTTTTTTCGGGAGTTGCGGTAAGATAAATCTTAACCTCGGCATTTGGAAAAACATTTGTTCCAATGTCTCTTCCGTCCATAAGTACACTTTGGTTTTCAGCCATTTTTCTTTGGAGTTCAACCATTTTATCCCTAACATAAGGAATTGCCGATATGTAGGAAGCACCGTTTGAAATGTGTGGTTCACGGATTTCTCTTGTGATGTCCACATCGTTTAAAATAACTTTTTGCCCCGAAGAAACATTTTTAAATTTTAAGTCAAATTCTTCAAACATTCTTCTCATGGGTAAGGTTTCACGTCTTACGTCGACACCTGTTTCAAGTGCCATAAGTGCACATGCTCTGTACATAGCACCGGTGTCGATATAGGTTATATTCAGTTTTTTTGCAACGGCTTTGGAAACGGAACTTTTTCCCGCTCCCGCAGGACCGTCAACAGCAACTTTGTAGTATTTCATAAAAACCTCTTTATATATTTATTCCGGCAAGATAGCCAGTGGAATAAGCAATTTGTAAATTGTAACCGCCGGTGTAGGCATCGGTGTCAATCACTTCTCCGCAAAAGTAAAGACCGGGGATAAGCTTTGATTCCATTGTAGATGGATTGATTTGCTTAACACAAACACCTCCCGAAGTGATTATAGCTTCTTTAATCGGTCGTTTACCGGTTATGGTAAGCTTGAAATTCTTCAAAACCTCAACCAAACGACGACGTTCTTCTTTTGTAACGGAGTTGCATTTTTTGTGTGGGTCAATGCCACTCCTATCTATTATAACAGAAATTATGCTTTTTGGCAATAGTTTATTTAAAGAATTTGCAAAATCTTTGTTTAAAAATTCTTTAAAGTCTCTTAAAATGCGGTCATCAAGCTGTTTTTCGCTTAATGCCGGTTTTAAATCTATATACAAAAAATTTTCGTTATCTATGTTTTTTTTGTTAAGATGTGAGCTTGCGGATATAACAAGGGGACCCGTAACTCCATAAGGAGTGAACATCATTTCACCGAAATCTTCAAAAATAACTTTATTGTTACTTTTTAATTTTACAGCTACATTTCTCAAAGAAAGTCCTGTTATTTCCTTGCAAAACTCTTCTTTTGCAGTCAAGGGAACAAGTCCCGGTGTTAAATCGGTTATCTTATGTCCCAATTTTTCGGAAAATTTATATCCGTCTCCCGTTGAACCTGTAACAGGGTAGGAGAGACCGCCTGTTGCAATAACAACCTTATCAAATTCCCACACTTTTTTATCTATGGTGAGAATGAATTTATCATTCTTTTTTTCTATGTTTTTTACTTCCGCATTGAGAAAAATTTTAGCATTTGTTTTTCTTAAATATCTTTCCAATGCATCGGCAACATCACCTGCTTTGTCCGAAACGGGGAAAACTCTGTTTCCGCGTTCGTTTTTTGTTTTTAAACCTTCATTTTCCAAAAGCTTTATAATATCTTCATTTGTGAAAGTGTAAAAAGCACTGTATAAAAATTCTTTATTTACGGGAATATTATCGAAAAAATCGGAAATATCGGAGCTGTTTGTTATGTTGCATCTTCCTTTTCCCGTAATAAGAAGCTTTTTCAAAAGACGATTGTTTTTTTCAAAAAGAAAAACTTCGTTTCCTTTTTTAGCGGCTTCGCCTGCACAGATTACTCCTGCGGGACCTCCGCCGATTATTGCAACTTTGCTCATATTATATTGTTGTTATCGGGATTATTGACTTCGTCAAGCTTGTCATAAACCTGATATTCCTCCCAAATTTTTTCCAATTGTTCAAAATTGTTTACAAGTTCTCCTTTTTTTCTCATAACAAGCTCAACTATAAATGCGTTAAGCACGGAAAAAGGAGCAACAAGAGAATCCACAAATGACACCATTTCGCTGTTTGCCGTTATAAGGTAGTCGGCAAAAGGAGCAATAGGTGATTTTTCGCTATCTGTAAGAGCAACAACTGTAGCATTTCTGCTTTTTGAAAATTCCATAGCTTTTACTGTCCTTTTTGAATATCTGGGGAAGCTTATTCCGAAAACAAGGGAATTTTCGTCAACCCTCAAAATTTGTTCAAACATTTCGGAAACGGAATTTGTGTTCACAAGTCTGATATTATCGAAAAGCATATTGAAATAAAAGCTTGCAAAACTTGCCAAACATGCGGAACTTCTTACTCCCAAAATATAGATTTTTTTTGCGTTCAAAACCGCATCAACAGCCTTTGAAAATTGCTCTTTATCTATTTTTGACATGGATTTTTTTAAATTATCAATGTCGGAGTCCATAACAGTGTCTAAAGTATCTTTGTTTTCAATAGCCGTAGACATTGATTCCACTCTTTTTAAAATAGAGGATTCACTGCGCATATATTCGGAAATTGCATTCACAAATTCCGGATAGCCCGGATAATTAAGCTCCGTTGCAAATCGCACTACCGTGGATTCCGAAACACCCACCGTTTCAGCAAGCTTTGCCGCAGTCATATTTGCAGCCAAAGAAAAATCTTTAAGCACAAAATCCGCAATCAATTTTTGTCTTTTGCTAAAAGTGGTGTAATTTTGATTGATTTTTGTTATTATATTAACACTCATTGTAAAAGCTCGGTATTGTTACACACAAAAAGATGTAATCTCCGTACTTTCCTTTCCTATTTTTCAAAATAATAGCATTATTATATCACAGAATTTCGGATATTGCAAGTTTTTTTGAAAAAAATTTTAAAAAATTCACAATTTTTGCTTTTTTTATTGACTTATAAAGGCGTTTGGTGTATAATGTGAGATGATTAACAATACGCTTATAACAAATGTTTTAATATGCGAAAGGAAGAAAAAAATAATGAAAATTTCGGATTTAATGAAGTCTAAAAAAGATATTACAATAGGATATATCGGGGGTTCTGTTACAGCAGGAAAGAAATACAGCGACCCTTTTACTCAATACTTAAAGGATAAATATCCCGATAACAATATAAATGAAATTAATGCAGGTGTTGGCGGTACAACTTCATTTTTGGGTGTTCACAGAAGTGAAAGAGATTTGTTTTGCCATAAGCCGGATATTGTAATTGTTGAATTTTGTATTAATGACGGAAGCTCGGGAAAAGATTTCGATTATTCTCTTTACGGAAGAACAACAGAGGGCTTTATAAAAAAAGCGTTGAAAACAAACGAAAATATGCTTATTGCCGAATTTGCTTTGACCTCTGTCGGATTGGAAAATGAATATTTTTCCAAAAATATTGTAAATCCCAGTCATGAGGTTCATAAGAAAGTGGCTGATTACTACAATGTTCCTTATGTTGATGGGGCAACAAAATTCCATGAACTTTCAAAAAATGACGATTTGAATACTTTTTTTGCTGATGGCGTTCACCCCAACGAAAAGGGAGGAAAGGCTTATTGCGATGTCCTTATCGAAGCTTTGGAGAATTACGATTGGAACATAAAAAAAGATGTTGCACCTATTTATGATAACAATTTCGAAAATGCACAGCTTTTGATGGGCGAAGATTTTAAAAACGACGCATGGAAAGTTTCCAAATGTTCACTTTACGGAAGTCTCCCAAATTATATTTACTGTAATGAACCGGGACATGAGTTAAAAGTGGAATTTTTCGGCAGTGCTGTGGGAATATATTGCACAACGGAAAAGGATTCCGGTATTTTGGAATACAGTATAGACGGTGGAGAGTGGAAAAAGATTTCAACATGGGACGTATATGCTTTGCAATTTAACAGAGCACACAATTATATTTTTGAATGTAATTTGGAAAAGAAAAATCATACAATGCTTATAAAAGTAGTGGGAGAAAAAGATGAAGATTCCGAGGGAAGATACATAAGAATAGGTGCTTTTATGGCAGAAAAAACAAAATAATGTAAATATGGGACTGTAGGAATTATTTTTACAGTCCCATTTTTTATAAAATTATTTCTTCTTGTATTTCCGCTCCGAGCATATTTAAGTTTTTTGTGAAATCACAATATCCACGACTTATATAGTCGTTATCGTATATTATCGATGTTCCTTCCGCCATTAAAGTTGCAATTATAAGTGAGGCGCCTGCTCTCAAGTCACTTGATGTTATTTCGGCACCGGTAAGCTTGTTCACTCCTTCAATAACTGCTGTTCTTCCGTCTGTTGTGATTTTTGCTCCCAACCTTTTTAGCTCATTTATGTGCATAAATCTATTTTCGAAAATTGTTTCCGTTATTACGGACGTACCTTTTGCTTTTGTCATCAAAGAACAAAATTGTGCTTGTAAATCCGTGGGAAAACCAGGGTGAGGCATTGTTTTTATGTCGCATGGCTTTATAGTGCTTTTTCCCTCAACGGTAATAGTGCTTTTTGTTGATGTTACCGTTGCACCTGTTTCTTTTAATTTTGAAATTATCGATGTTAAGTGTTCCGGAATTATATTTGTAAGTTTTATTTTTCCTTTTGTTGCTGCGGATAAAATCATATATGTTCCTGCTTCTATCCTGTCGGGAATTACAGTGTATTCACCTCCCGATAAAATTTCAACTCCGTTTATTGTTATGGTATCCGTACCGGCACCTGTTATTTCACCGCCCATTTTATTTATAAAATCTGCCAAATCTTTTATTTCGGGTTCCGTTGCCGCATTTTCAATAATTGTTTTTCCTTTTGCAAAAACAGAAGCACAAAGTATGTTTTCGGTTGCTCCCACACTTGGAAAATCAAGGTATATTTTTGTGCCTTTTAAGCCTTTTGCTTTTAATTCTATATATCCGTTTTTGTTTGTTACGCAAGCACCCAATTTTTCAAAACCTTTTAAATGTAAATCTATTGGTCTTGCTCCGATTTGGCAACCTCCCGGATATGATATTTGTGCATAGCCTGTTTTAGCAAGCAAAGGCCCTGCCAATAAAAATGAAGCACGAAGCTTTGCCGTATTTTCGTAAGATGCGAAAGGTGTAAGTTCTTTTGAAGCTTCAAAAAGAAAATCTTCTTTATTCTCAGACGTTACCATTCCGCTTTCTTTAAGCAAAATGCTCATATTTTGTATGTCGGTTAAATTGGGAAGGTTTTTTAAAACACAACCGTTTTTGCAAAGTATGGTTGCAGCCATTATGGGGAGTGACGCATTTTTCGAGCCGTGTATTTTTATTTCGCCTTTTAGTGGATTTTTCGATGTTACGGTGATTTTTTTCAATTTTTTAAAATTCCTTTCAAACTTTTTTCATTTTAATTATTGCCTTTTTAAGTTTTGTTGTATACCAAGA
>CAYPIJ010000110.1:0-6841 GCA_964410755.1 uncultured Oscillospiraceae bacterium
GGGAAACACTCCGCAAGGAGAAACCACAAACATACAGCAAAAAAATAAAAAATATATAATAAAAATTGGAGGAATTTTTATGAAAAAAATGAGAAAACTTATCTCAACATTGCTTTCAATCTCAATGATGACAGCAATACCAATGACAACCTCAGTTTTTGCTCAAAATTCATCAGACGACGGTGTTACACCGTCAACACAAAACACATCTGTAATCACATTGGCTTATGAAAACTTTTCAGATTACAGAAACGAAAATGGTGTATATCCGCAAGGTGTACAGCTTAACAATTTCCCAAAAGCAGACAATACTGCAACCGAAGATGTTGACGAACGTCTTTCAGACGTAAACGGCGGTTACGGTTGGGACGGAAAGTGGTATAATGGTACTGATAAAACCAACCCTAACTTTGGTAATATTGCATTTACAGAAGCGTATGGCACTAATGGTGTTTATGGTTGGGGCGATTACGGTTACAGAGATTTGGAAAATTCAATTTCTCTTTCCGAAGCAGGAACCTATATTTTTGAAACAAAACTTTATACTAATGGTGGTTGGAATGACAAATTGGCAGGTATTGGTTTCTTAACAGAAGATAACAACGAAGTTTTGAGCTTTGGTGTTTTTGGTAGAGAAGTTACCACAACAAAGGATAATGGTACAGAAGCTAAGGCACAATATTATGATCCGGGATTTAAAGTTGGTAATAATAAAATTGTAAAAGAAACAAACTTTAACAACAGTCTTTGGTATACGGCAAAAGTTGTTGTTACTGTTAATCCAAATGGTAATGATACTGTTGTTTATACATTAGAAAATAGTAATGTTGAAACAATAGAGCTTAGTTCTTCCGAGGTTGAGCTTGGAAACGGCGTAATTACAAAAATTAAAGGAAGTTGGGGACAGCCAACATATATAAACTCAATCACTCTTAAAAAAGAAGTAAATGGTACAACTGAAATGTATGGTGAAACTACAGTTGGTTCCGATAATTTCATGGTTAAAGAATATGGTTACGATAGCACAGGTTTGGCAAAGTATGATGATCCTAAAAAATTCGATCCAAGTGCAAGTTTGGGAACAGGTTGGAGCGGACCATGGACATTTGTTAATGCAAATTCAGAATTAAAATATTATTTCACAACTGACTGGAGAAGTGAAGTAGCTTGCTCCGAAAATAAAAATAATAGTGAAATATACAGAAATTTTTCAAAAGCAATTGATTTTTCAAAAGACGGAAAGTATGTAATTAGCTATAAAGACAAGAACTATCAACACGATACTTTTAAAGTAATGCTTTGTTATGGAACAACAAATGTTTTTGGAATTTCTAAAAACGGTAGAAATGGTAAAGTAACTGTTACCGCAGGCGATACAACTAAAGAAACAGATGTTTCAGAGTTTTTAACAGAAGTTTATCAAAATAAAATTGAAATTACTGTAAATTCAAAAGGAAAAGATACTGTAAAATTCAAAAAATATAAAACAACAGAAAGCGAACCGGACACATATTTGGCTAACTTTGAATGTGAACTTGACGGAAAAATTGCCGATAATGTAAGAATTTGGTATTATTCCGGTGGTGTAGCAGATATTTCAATTGAAACAAATGCTGTAACGGTAACAAGACAAGAAACAGAAAATGGCGAAAAAATTTATGTTGATTTTGCAATGCCTGCAAAAACAAATACAGTTTCAATGCCGGGTAACGACAATATGACTGTTTCATACGTTAAAGATTCCGACGGCAAAATTTATAGCGCAGTTGTTGAATATAATAAAGCTGACTTGGTTGGACTTGCAGGTGATGGAATCGTAGCAGGAGATGTTGTAATTCCTGTTGAGGTAGATAAAACAGCATTTACAGAAGAAAAAATAATCGATACAATCATAAGCGACGATTTTGGAAATTATATTGATACAACAAAGGCAATAAAAAATACAAATAATGATAGATATTCAATTACAGACTATACAGCACTTAAAGGCGGTAGTGGATTTAAAGGAAATTGGACCGGAAATAATTGGAGCTTAGGTTACGTTGGTAACTTGGAAGGTATTTGGAGTCTTGGTAGTTCTGCAAATATAACAAGAGATTTTGAAAAAGAACTTGATTTTTCAAAAGAAGGTCAATATGAAATTTCTTTTAACTTTATGCGTCAATATGGTTGGTCAACATTTACAGGAGTAAAATTCTTGGATAGTGACAATAACGCGGTTCTTTCTTTTGGTGTAAAAGGATTGACAAATGTGATAGAAAATAAGGATCAAATACAAGATAGTGAAAGACCTATTGTTTGCACAGCAACAATTAATGGTAAAGAAAATGTTGCAACAACAAACTTTGCAACAGGTGGATTAGGTAATGTTTTCAATACTATGAAAGTAAGCATTAATGTTGATTCAGAGGGAAAAGCTGATATTACAGTTAAATGCTTTAATAATGCAGAAAAAGAAGACACTGGTGCTATGACTTTAACTGATGTTTCATTTGATAACGTTAAATCTTCAAAACTCAAATTAGACTTGGGTGTTCCCGGCGGATTTGGTAAAATGAACATAAGAAAAAATGTTGGTTACTACAGAAAAACGTCTGACAAAGTTTATATGTTATTTGATAATGATTACGTTGCTAACACAAACAACGCTTACGCTGTAAGCTTTGATTCCGATTCCAAATTGTCAAGCGTTAAATATGCTCAAAAAGCTGAAAACTTTAGTGTTGACTTTGGAACAAACAATACAGTTAAAGTATTTGTATGGGATAATAATTTGAAACCCGTTTTGGATACAATAACAATTACTAAATAATAATTTTTTAAATATGATAAGCTGTCCCATTTGGGATAGCTTATCATTACAAGCATTTTATAGAAGTTACAAAAATTGAAAAACTTATTTAATAACGATGTTTGCACAAAAAAATTATGTGGTATTTCGACTAAAACGAGAGATACACTCCACTCGGACTAACGTCCTCGGTCGGTATGACAAAAGGGAACGGCAATGCCTTTTCTACCACGTCATTATGACAAAAGGGAACGGCAACACCTTTTCTACCACGTCATTTCGGTTCGTATGGAGTGTCGACCCAGGCAATCCGTTACATGCCTTACGTTGTCATTTCGACCGAACGAAGTGAGTGGAGAAATCCCCTGTGTACAATAACGATGTACGTACAAACAAAAAAGCTTTCTCCTTGAGGAGAAAGTGGCACACGACAGCGTGCCAAATGAGGTGTAGGTTGCTTTCAGCAACCGTTAAATGAAAAGCAAACTAAAAAAATAATCTTTGTGTAACAAAAACGCCACTAACGTGGCTACACCTCATCAGTCACTGCGTGACAGCTTCCCCTCAAGGGGAAGCCATTGAGAAAGAAACATCTCTATTATACGAATGGGATTTCTCCATGCGTGCCGTTGGTACTTAGTCGAAATGACAGTTTAAAGAGTGCCGAAGTCGACACTCCACTCGGTTGAAATGAAGAAAAATTGTGTGAACAAGGTTATTAAACAAAAACTTGAAAATGAAAGGATGATGAGAATTGGAAAGCTTGGTTAATAATTTCAAATGGTCGTATAAAAATAGGTTGCGTATAACCATTTATGTGTGTATTGCCATACCTACCGTGATTTTGTGCTTTATTATTGCACTGTCGGTTTATAACGGCTATAAAAACGATATTGATGTTATTAATATTGAATTTGCGGAAACGCAAAAAAACGAAATTAATAATTATATGAACGGAACAAGCGATAAAATTGCATATCTTATAACTTATGACGAGCTGAAAGAAGTTCTTATGAATGGGAATAATACGGATTTTGAAACAATTTATAATGATACCGTAAGCTTGAATAATTCTCTGACAGCAACATTCGGATATGGCGAAAGTACACTTGAAATTTATACAAATAACGATAATATTTACGAATCGAAATTCATTAAAAAAGTAGATAGTGAAACAAAAAAGGAATTTGAAAAAATAAAGGAAGAAGAATAAATTTATACACTTTTTTCAAAGAAAAACGATGACCTTTATTTTGATATGATTAGAAAAGTAAGCTTTTTCGATAAAAATTACGGAATGATTAAAATTTCGGCAAATGCGGAAAATGTTTTTTGCGGTTTCAATTACAATAGAGATAATTTCACAATTATTTACGATAAAAATGAAGGAAAAACATTGCCCCTAAAAGTTGAAAACAAAGAAAATGCAACAAAAATTTTCAATAACTATATGAAAGGGAAAAATATAAATTACAGCGTTGTGAAATTTGAAGATATTTTTCCCGAATATACGATTTACAGCTTTATAAGTACAACGGATTTGCAAAGAAAATCACTGTATACAATAAGTTTATATGTGTTTTTGCTTATAATTTTCGGAATTTCACTTATTTTTCTTGTGAATAAAATTGTTGACAGCTTAACGGCGAGAATTACAGCAAGCGTAAACAATATTTTGTCGTCCGATACGTCACTTGCAATTTTAACATCATCGGAGCCGTATGACGAATTCGACATAATTCAATGTAAGCTGGACGACTTGAAGAAAAAGCTGATGGAAGAAAATAAGAAAATAGTGGAGCTGGAATTGAAACAGCTTGGCAACAGAGTGTCGCTACATTTTCTCTATAATATTTTTGCGGCAATAAAATGCAAAACAAAAGACAGAGATACCATACGAAGCATTGAATATTTGGTGGAATATTGCAGGAATGCGTTTCACAGAAGTGAAGCACTGGTAACAGTGGGAAAAGAGATTGAAAATATTGAGCTTTATATTAATCTTTTGCAATATTCATACGGTGTTGATTTTATTTTTGATATTTCTTTGGAAAATGTGGACAAAGACAGCTATATTCTTTCCAATATTGTGCAACCGGTGGTTGAAAATGCGTTTATACACGGTATAAATTCAAGTGATGGGGTTTTTGGGGAAATAGTGCTGATGTTCAGAAGAGAAAAGGACAATATTATTATAGAAGTGCGAGACAATGCACTTACGGCCGATATTGAGAAAATAAACAAAAACTTGAATGATTTTGACAATTTAAATTCGGCTTTGAAGGTTATTAATAAAAGAATAAAATTATATTACGGTGAAAAATGCGGAATAAAATATTTTGAACATAACGGATATACCGTAGCACATTTTATGCTTTCCGATGTTGGTAAAGCAGATGGAAAAAAGAAACAATAAGTAAGTTATTTGGAGGGATAATAATGAAAATAATTGTTGTTGACGATAATAAAATAGTTCGTGACGAAGTATGTCAAACACTTAAACGTATTAGCAATATTAAGGTGGAAAAAACTTTTTCAAACGGTCAAGATGCTTTTGACTGGATAATGAAAAACGAGGTTGACGTTGTTATATCTGACGTTCAAATGCCGAAAATGAACGGTATTGAGCTTATTGAAGCGATTAACAGAGAAAAAATGTCCGTTAAGGTGATATTTTTAAGCTGTTATGACGATTTTGAATATATAAGAGCGGCTTTGCAAAACAGAGCTTTCGACTATATTTTGAAACCGCTTAACGAGGAAGATTGCGCAAACGTTATAAATAAAGTTTGTTTGGAATATGAGAAAGAAAAGGAAAAAGAGATTATCGACAAAAATTTCATAGTTTGGGGACGTGAACAATTTTTGTATAAGCTTTTAACTTCCGTAAGTATTCCGGAAAATGCAAAAGAAATTCTTGCCGATTTAAAAATCCCTTTCGGTGAGTCGTCTTTTTCCGTAATAAATGTTAAGCATATTTGTGACCAAGATGAATATTTGGTGCTTTTACGAGTTATTGAAGAAGATTTTAAAGAATTTTACAACGAAATTGCATCATATTATTTCATTGAAATGTCCTCTACAGAACTTGTGATTTTGTGTTTCGGTGAAATCGAAGTTGAAGAAACCGTTGATAAAATGATAGAATTGCAAAACAAAATGCCTCAAAACATAAAAAGCAGACTTGCATTCGGAATAAGTAATCCTAAAGAAAATGTTGAGGATTTTAAGGAGGCCTACAAGGAAGCTAAAAAGGCGGTTGGTTACACGGTTTACAGCAACGCCAACAGAGTTATTCAGTATGAAACGGTTGGGCAAATTAAAAACGGTGAAATTTCCGTGTCAACTGTGCTTAAAGAAATACATAAATTGATTGAAATGAAAAATAAGGCTGAAATAATGGTTTTTGTGGATAAATATTTGGAAGACCAAAGTTATTTCAGTGAAACTTATGCAAAAAGCTTTACATATTGCGTTGTTTTTTCTTTGGAAAATATACTTAACGAACAGGGCTATTCTTTGGAAATTATTGACGGAATTGCAATATGGGACAAGATTGATAATTTTGACACAATAGTAAATGTAAGGCTTTGGATTTACAATATTATAAAATCGGCGTTCGATGTTTTGTATAAGGACCAAAACGCAACAAAAAGAGATATTGTTTATTCCATAAAGAAAATAATTGAGCAAAATTATCAAGATAAATTGACGATAAGAGAAATTTCCAAAAAATTGCATTACAGCACAAAGCATATTTCCATTGTTTTCAACGAAATTGAAGGACGTTCCGTATCTTCCTATCTTACGGAATTCAGAATGGAAAAAGCAAAGGAATTGCTTATGAGGAAAGATTTGAAAATTTATCAGGTTATTGAAATGGTTGGCTATAAAAAGCCCGATGTGTTCAATAAAACATTTAAAGCCTATACCGGATATTCCGCAGGTGAATATAAAAAGCTTGTTTCAAATTAATAGTAAAATCGGGGACCCCAAAAAGTAAAATTGGGGACTTGACAACAATGTGAATTATGGTATAATTAATTTATA
>CAYPIJ010000111.1:0-6773 GCA_964410755.1 uncultured Oscillospiraceae bacterium
GCTTACAGTAGCACCGGGAGAATTTAAATATACACTTACGTCCGTATAGCCCTTTTTCTTAAGAATTTCTTTAACAACCGCTTCTTTTTCCATATCGTTTGCAATTCTTATGATTTCGCCTTGTGCTTCCGCTTTTTTATCGGCAGATGCGTTATCGCTTTCGGCAACGGTTTTCAAAAGGCTGACAGCTTCACTTCTTGTTTTTTCCACAGATAATTCGTCTGTTTCATCTTCAAAATCAAGCTCTTTTTCTTCCTCAATTTCCGCATTTTCTTCATTGTTTACATATTTTGCTTCACCGTAAACGGTATTTTCGTCATATTCGTCCGTCGCTTTTGGAATTTCCAAATTAACGGCAGAATAATCGTCTGTTTTAACGTAATTCACAACACCGGCAGTTGCAAGCAACGCTGTACACACAACAGCGGCAATTTTTCTTCTTGACAACACAAAAAGTTTCTTTTTTCCCTTTGTTTTTCTTTCTGATTTCATATTTGTTTTTCCTTTCTTTTTTAAATTTAACCTATTTCAACACGGCAACTTCAATTTTGAAAATTTCAATTCCCAAAGCCCCTTTTACCGCCTTTGAAAGCTTATCTTGCGTATTTTTTGAATCATCTCCTTTATAAAAAACACAAACTCCGTTTATTGTGGGAGCCGTTAATTTTTTTACAACAGTATTTTTGTCGCTGTTATACACAGGTTTTCTTTCACTTTGAATTTCTTTATCTTCGTTACCCTTTTTTGTAACGTCTTTTTCTTCCGTTACAACGTCTATGGTTCCGCTGTCTTTATATGAAATATAAACATACGCTTTTTCAACACCTTTCATTTGAGAAAGCATTTCTTCAAGTCTTTTTTCTTCTGTTTCTCGTATTTTTTCAATGGAAAAATATTCATTGGAAGATTTTACGTTTTTCTTTTCTTCTGTCGGAAAAACAAGAAGGAAAACTCCCAAAACAAAAACAAGAACAATAATTATCATTTTGTTTTTGTCATTTTTTAAAATTATTTTAATATTTTCCGATAATTTCATAATTTTCAATTCCCGTCTTATTTGTTATATTTTTCACTTTATCATAATCAGCCATATTTTCAATATAAATTTTTAAAGATACTACATTATATTGCTCGTCTGTTTCAATTATGATTTTTTCAACCTTAATATTTTCTTTTTCATACTCTTTTTTTAAATTTTTTTCAATGTCCTTTTCATATTGCTTTGAAAGCGTATTTTCATAGGAATAATTTTGGATATTATCAAAAGAAAAATCAAAATCGAAATTAATATGTGAAATTTGCAAAATCAAAAATCCCAACATAAGAATATTTATGCTTACACTTACATATTTTTTAAAATTTTCGTTTATAAAAAAGCTTTTCAAAAATTCCGATATAACAATCACTGTAACAATGCTTTTAATATTTTCCGTTATTTCGTTCATTTTCCATTCCCCTATTTTATAAGTAACATTATGGTTATCAGCGCCACAACTCCCACAGTTCCCACAACAGATGCATAAATTTCGTTTACTTCTGCCATATCCGCAAGTATTTCGCTTTGCTTTTCGCTCCCCAAAAAACACGCAAGCGAAGAAACAAGTCTAAACATAAGCATACTTGCCAAAAGCTTTAAAATAGGTGACGATAAAATGTATAAAAGGCAAATAACTCCTGCAATTCCCGTTTGAGAACGTATTAAATTCATCGAAGAAAGAACTGCATCGGCAGATTGATTTAAAACATTTCCCAAAAAAGGAACTGCACCGCTTATAGCAGTTTTTGCCGTTTTAAAAACCAAAGTATCACTGTGAGATGATGTTTTTAAAAAAAGCGTCAACACTGTTGTGTAAATTCCAACTATTGACGGTAACAAAATTTTTTCCAATGAATGTATCAATTTTTTTAAAGATTTAAAAATATCGTTTTCCATTAAAGAAGATGACACACAAATCACATAGAAAAAATATGCAAAAGGGAAAAAAACTTTTGTTATAAGCTGTGACAAAATACTTCCGCATCCCAATGAAATCAAGCTTCCTTTTGCTGCCGCAACAGGCTTTCCCACAGCACACAAAAACGAGCAATAATACGGCACGGAAAAAAGCAAAAAATCGTTAATTTGAATTACCGTTTCATTTGCTTTTGAAAAAAGCGTGCTTACCACTTGCGAAGCGCATAAAATCAAAAACGAATTTAACCCTACATGCAAAACTTTCAAAACACTTTTATCCAAAGAAAAGCATTCCGCCAAAGATGAAACAACAACTATTACAGCCATCAGCGAAAAATATTTTTTGAAAGAAATAAGCTCTTTTAAAAAAATATCTTTAAAATAATTCCAAAAAAACGAAAAATCAATATTTCCGGTTGAAGCTTCCATGGTTACATCGTAAAGCTCCCCGCTTTTCTTTGAAAAATCTTCCAAAGGATTTTCACCAAAAACATTTTTTGAAAAAAACAATACAAAAATAACAATTAATATAAAAATAAACATTCCCTTTTTCAAAAGACAGCCCACACATTTTCAATTATTTGTGCAACAACGGGAATAACATAAGTGAAAATAATTATTTTTGAAGCAAGCTCCATTTTCGATGCAATGGAACTTTCACCGCAATCACGAGCTATATTGCAAAAATATTCTCCCAAAATCCCTATACCGCATATTTTGAAAACACAATCCACAATTCCCATATCAAAATCAGTTTTCACAAAAATCGATTTTAAAGTATAAATAACATTTTCCAAAGTTGAAAAAACAGATGCAAAAATAAGTATCCCGGTTACAACCACAACAAAAAACGAAAAAACAGGTGCTTCTTTTTTAAGCATAAGCGAGCAAATCGTTCCCAATAGACCCATTGCCACTACCTTTTCAATTTGTTCCATTAAAAACCGAACAAATCCTTAACGGTATCGAATAAAGAAGCAATTTCTTTCACAACAACCACCATAACCACAATAAGTCCTGCCAAGGTTACCATTGTCGCTTGCTCATCTCTCCCCGATTTTGAAAGCAGTTGATTTAAAACCGTTACTATAATGCCTATTGCCGCAATTTTAAAAATAAGTTCAACTTCCATTTTTTCCACCCTTTCAACTACATTAATATAAGAATTGCCATAGCGCTTATCCCATAAGTCATAATATTTGTTATTTTTATACTTTTCATTGTTTTTGATTTTTCTTCTTCAATAATTTCTATACATTCGTCATAGGTTACCCCATAAAAATCCATAGATGTTTTTTTGTCCGCATTTCCCAAAACAAAAAGATATTCTTTTATCAAATTTTTTAATTTTTCGTTTATATCCGAAAAATACTCATCGCTACATTTTATAAGACTATGCCTTACATTTAAAATATCGGAATTTTCTTTAAAAAGCCTTATAAATTCGTCAATATAAGGTGAAATTTTCCCCTTTAAGCTTATCACTCCGTTATACAAAGTCATCTTTTTTTCCAAAACATTAACATTTAAAAATCTTAAAAACATTAAATAATCCTTTGCATGATTGACAATTTTATTCTTTTTTTGCTTTAAATGATAAAGATATAAAAAATCCGCTGTAAAAACAGTTAAAATTCCGAAAAATTTCATTTTTCAAGCCTCATAACATCGCAAATTCTCTCATATTTATCTTTTTTTCCCAAAACAATCCCATAGTCAAAAATTTTATTTTCAAAAAGTCCATGTAATTTCACTTTTGCATCTTCCAAATTTTTCCCGTGTACCGTTGCCACCACTTTTATACCGCTGTAGGCACATTTTAAAATGGCATTTGTATCTTCTTCTCCGCCTATCTCGTCCAAAACAGCAACTGTCGGCGACATTGACCTCATTGCACGCATTATACCGTCATATTTTCCGTAACCGCAAAAAACATCTGTCCTTATTCCGACATCATTTTGAGCATTTCCCATAAATGTTGCCGAAATTTCGTTTCTTTCGTCTATAAGTGCAACTTTACTTTTTTCAATATTATCTGAAATAAGCCTTGTAATATCACGAAGAAGTGTAGTTTTTCCCATACCTGGAGGAGAAATTATAAGTGTATTTTGAACCTCTGTTTTTGTGGCAATTTTCGAAAATACCCCCTCACCTATTCCTTTCAATTCCTTTGCAATTCTAATGTTTATGTCAGTTATGTCTTTTATTGCCGTAAGCTCCTCATTATCATAAACAGCAGTACCGCAAAGCCCGATTCTATGTCCGCCGGTAACGGTTATAAAACCGTTTTTAATATCATTTGCATAAGCATAAACCGAACTTGCGGTTATTTGCTCCATAAAATCCTCAATATCGTCTCTGTAAAAAACTTTTTCGCTAATTCTTTCCATATCGGAATACAAAAAAATCACAGGCTTATTTTTTCTTATTCTTATTTCTTCCAACGTGCCTGTAAAATATTCCGACAATTCTTCAGGCAAAACCTTTGCTATGTAATTTCCTTTAAACATATAAATTTTCCTTTCCATATCAATTATTATTTTGATACAACCATATTATGAGGCTTATCCCCAAAATAGACCTAAATTTTTTTGGTATTGCAATTTTCCAAAAAATATTGTAAAATATATTTAAGAAAATATCACAATTTGCATTTCTTAGGTGTGTTATAAGTGAAAGGAGTTGATAAAAATGGCAATTTTATCATTTCGGCCGAATGATAACGATGCGGAATACATAGTTAAAACATATTCAAATATGCTTTTCAAGCTGTGCTTCACAATTTTGGGCAACAAAGAAGATGCTCTCGACACAGTTTCGGAAGTTTTTTTGAAATATATTTCCGTAAACAAAAAATTCAAAGACGAAGAACACAAAAAAGCCTGGCTTATCACTGTAGCAACCAACAAAAGCAAAAATTTGCTAAAATTCAACAAAAAAAGAAGTCACATTAATTTCGACGATATTTCGGAATATTGCAAATCGGAAGACGAATATGAAATTTTATCGGAATTTCTAAATCTTCCCCAAAAATACAAAGAAGTATTACACCTGCACTACATCGAGGGCTACAAAACAACCGAAATTGCAAAAATGCTTTCAATTTCTCCCTCTGCCGTTAGAAAACGGTTGCAATACGGACGTGAAAAACTAAAAAAAGAATATGAAAAGGATGTGATTTTATGAAAGAACAAAAATTGAAAAATATAATGGAAAATATTACTCTTTCAGAAAACGAACAAGAGAAAATTTTAAAAAAATTACAAACAAGAAAGGAAAATAACATTATGAAAAAGAAATTTATCCCACTTGCTCTTACAGCAACGTTTCTATTGGGAATTACCGCATTTGCCGCCACACACATTCAATGGAGTATGGGCTTTTTACAAAACTTAAACATTTCAGAAAAACAAATGAACGACTTGCAATCGTCCAAAAAGAATTTGGTTGCCACTCCCAACGTAAGCGACACCAACCAAGGTATAACAGTGTCTGTGGCACAATGTCTTTGCGACGGAAACACCCTGAAAATGTCTTTCTATGTTAAGGGCTATGAGCTTGAAAAAACAATTGAACCCAATCTCGAATATTTAAATATTTTAATTGACGGAAAAGAAGTTCACAACTATTCCTGGGAATTTTTCAACGGAATAAATTGGAGTGACAAAAACAACATAGTTATGATGGCAGACGGCTCTCCGGTGAAAGTGGACGAAGGCGGACGATATATTCCCAACTATCGCACAGCCGACGGAAAAATGGAAATCAATCTTACTGTTTTTTCACCCACAACAGACGATAAAAGATTGACAAAAGAAGATTTGGAAAACAAAGAGATAACCGTTCTTATGCAAAATTTCGGAGACAAAAAAGGAAAATGGACTTTAGAATGGAATTTGGGAGAGCTTTCCGAAGGAAAAGAATTTACCATAAACGAAAAAATGAAAAATACCGATGTAATCGTAAAATCCGCAATTATATATCCCTCTTCGGCAGTAATTTATATGGATTTTCCAAAAACTAAAATCCAAGAAAAAAGCTATGCCGAAAACGGTGAAATCGCAATCTGCACCGACTATAAAGAACCGCCCGAATTTGTGGGAGTGAAATTAAAAGACGGCACAATCTATCTCGACCTTGCAAACGGCGGAAGCACAGGCTACGAAAACGAAAATACAAACGATTTTGCATCAAGAATAAACTTTTCAAGAATTATAAATCCAAAAGACGTAAAAACGCTTATTTTCATTGAGGACGGCAACCCCGACATTAAATACGAAATTGAATTGAATTAAAAAAACACACCCGATTGAGCTTTCACACTCTGTCGGGTGTATTTTTGTCTTTAAATTACTACTTTGTCATAGTTACCGTTTGTGTTTTTTCGTCCCATTCAACCTTTGCGCCAAGCTCTTCGGCAATAAAGCGAATAGGTGTATACGTTCTGTCATTTTCAATAAACGCAGGGCTATCTATTGTTTTTTCTTTTCCGTTTACCAAAACTTTATCTGAACCTATTGTAATAATAATTGTTATATCGTCTTTCGTAATTGTAACTTGTTGCAATTCTTCATTCCATTCAACCTTTGCACCGAGGCTTTCGGCAACGAAACGAGCAGGCAACATTGTACGGTCATTTCTGATTATGGGAGCAACGTCATTTTGAACTTCTTTTCCAAATACTGTCGCATTTTTGCTTCCAATAGTAAAAACGATTTTATTTTTTCCGCTATCGCTATTGTTTACATTGCTCGAACTTCCACCATTTCCACTATTTCCACCGTTTGATGTATTTCCTGTTGAGCCGTTTGAAATCCAT
>CAYPIJ010000112.1:0-6761 GCA_964410755.1 uncultured Oscillospiraceae bacterium
TGGGACTTGAACCCATACGTCATAAACACACGCCCCTCAAACGTGCCTGTCTGCCGATTCCAGCACACTCGCTTATGTACTCGTTGTCAACAACAATACTATTATATCACATAGTTTTGTATTTGTCAACCCTTTTTTTAAAATTTTTAAATTTTTTTTATTTTTACCATTAATTACAGAAAAGCTATTGACTTTTTTTAAATAATGTGATAAAATTATATTTGTTGTTATGGACAGCTTTCGGGATATAGCGCAGTTTGGTAGCGCGCTTCGTTCGGGACGAAGAGGCCGCAGGTTCGAATCCTGTTATCCCGACCAAAAGTAAGAAGAACCGCTAAATATAGCGGTTCTTCTTTTGCCTTACACGATTTTTACACGTTTTTAATTGACCGTTTTGCTCAGATGAATTGCTAACGGTGCGATTTTTTCATGCTGTACGTATTTGATTTTGTGAGAAGAAATGGAGAAATTTCACCGTCAGTATTCTTATTTTTAATTTAATGCATTATATACGTCTTTTTCAAAGTTTGAGGCGGTGATTGCACCCGAACCACCGTCAAATCTTGAATTTTTCATATAAACCGCAACTATTTTATTTTCAACATCAACAAAAAAATGAGTGCCGTAAGCTCCACTCCAACCAAAAACTCCGTTTGGTAAATTTTTGTAAAATCCGTTTTTATTGACTCTTACTCCACTTCCCCAAATTTCACCTATTTGTGTTGTGTTTGTAGGTAATTTTGGAGTACGAATATTTTCAACACTTTCTTTTGAGAGTACTCTTATACCGTTATATGTTCCGTTTTTAAAAAGCATTTGTGCGAATTTTACATAATCGTTCAGTGAAGATACCATTCCTGCACCGCCACATGTGTATGTAGCAGGAAAATCAGAAAAAATGCATTTCGGCATATTTGCATTAAACGATTTTTTACCATCAAAATCACTCATTTCTACAATTCTGTCCCATTGCTGTTGACTTGGTACAAAAGTTGTATCATACATTTTTAAAGGCTCAAAGATGTTCTCTTTGGTAAATTCCGAAAAAGTCATACCAGACACTATTTCCACAATGCGAGCCAAAATGTCAAAGCCGACAACGGGGCTGTATCGTTCATATTCACCCGGCTGAAAATCCAAAAGCATATTTTCATAATAGCAAACTGCTGTTTTAAGAGAATATTTATCTTCTTTTGTCATATTTAACATTTGTTTATCGGATAGTGCACCTGAACCTATTCCGCTTTTATGCGAAAGGATCATTTCAATTGTAATTTCTTTTTTTGCTTTTTCTCCGGCACATACTTTACCGCCGTTCAAAAATCCTACATTAAGATTTTTAAAGCTCGGTAAATATTTTGAAATCGGATCGGAAATTTTCAAAAGGTTTTTTTCTGCTAAAATATAAATGCACACAGCAGTTACTGGTTTTGTCATTGATGCCATTCTGAAAAGATTTTTTTCTGTCAGAAGCGTTTTTGTTTCGCAATTGCTATAACCGAAGAAATTTCTGTAAATTTCTTTTTGGTTTTGTATAACACAAACAGATGCACCTGCAATTTTTCCTTGCGTTATGTCTGAATTTATTCTTTCTTCAATATTCTTTTCAAGAATATTTTTGTTTAATATTTTCATATTATTTTCTCCCAATTTTAATCTGTTTACAAAAAAATTATAACATACAAATAGCGAAAAATCAATACTTACAATTGAATTCAATTGTATTTTATAATGTTTTTCCATTGTTTGAATTTAACGGAACAATGGAAATTGTATAACTACACTATTACATAATAATACATTTGTTATCGACAGTCAATAGGTTTGGAAAAAAATTATAAAAAATTTTTAATTTTTATTTATCCAAAAGTGTCATCATTATATAAAGTCTGGGGATATGGAAAGGACCTTTGAAAATATTGCCCTTTAAGGTTGTGGAAACGGTATTGTCATAGTGAAGATAACCGTACCATTCACCGTTTTCCTTATCTACAAAATATTTTTGGCAATATTCTTCAAGCTCGATGCATTTTTCCTTGTATTTTTCTTCTTTGTACAAATTATAAGCCATTTTTAATGCGATTATGGCTTCGCATTGAGGCCACCACAACTTCATATCCCATTCAAGTTGAACAGGAGGATTATCGCTAACATCTGTAAATGCAATAATACCGCCATGCTTTTTGTCAAGCCCTAAAGGAAGTGTAAAATCGATTATTTTTTTGCCTATGTCCGTTATGCTTTTGTCATTTCTGTAAATTCCCTCGTTCATTATAAACCATGCAGCTTCCAAGGAGTGGCCCGGATTTACAACTCTGCCCGACGGAGTGTCGGAAAAAGTTCCGTCAGCGTTTACACATTCCAAAAGTGCGTTTTCTTTCAAAAATCCACCGTTTATTATTTCGTTTAAGCATTCCGTTACAATATCGTTGTATTTTTTTGAATTTTCGTTGTTCATATTTCGCATTTCGCTTGCTGTGGAAAGCATAATCATAACAGGTGAAAGTGCTTTCGTTTTACTGTTTTCGGGATTTATTTTAGGCTCTGTTTTTCTTATGCCTTTAAAGCATTCGTAAGCCACATTGAAATATTTTTCCGCTTCTTCTTCCGCATTCTTGTCCTTTGTTGCTTTGTAATATTCGGCACAGCCTATTGCCGCAAAGGTTTCGGAAAAGTAATATCTTCTTTTTTGAAGTCCTTTTCCCTCTTTTGTAACGGTAAAATACATTCTGCCGTCTGTATCTGCACATTTCGGCAAAAATTCATAAATACATTTTGCGGCTCTTAAAAATTCCTCGTTTTTTTCTGTTTCGTTGTAGGCTTTTGAAAAGGTCCATAAGGCTCTGCCTTGAAACCATACGCTTTTTTCCGTTCCGTAAATGTTTCCTTTTTCGTCCAATTGTGTAAAAATACCGCCGTTCTCATAGTCTATGGCATTATTGAGCCAAAAAGGTAAAATAGCGTTTAATAATTCTTCTTTGTAATTCATTTTTTAAAATCTCCTTTTTATGCAAAATCAACGTAATCTCTGAGTGCAACCTGTGTCATAAGCTCTTTTACGGGAGTATTGCAATCCCACAAAATTTCCGAGAAAAGTGCAACGGGATACATAATATTTTCTTCAAACATTCCGTCTTCAACAAGGGGAGTTACATATAAATCTCTGTTTTTGATTTCAGAAATTGCCTTAACGGCATCGTAAGCCTTGTCCGCATTTGTAAGCCAGTGTGCTTGGAAATATTTCCACATTTTGCTTTTTCTTTCAATTCTGTTGTTTTTCATTCTTTTTGAGCTTACACCAACGTAATTTGAATCACCCAAATGCTCGAATTTGAACCAATCCAGCTTTGTAAGTCCTTTTGTAACAACTCCGAAGCTGTCGTCATTTCCACGTAAAACGGCAATTTTGTTTACAAAGTCAATTGTTTCTTCAAAGTTTTTCACATCGTTTGGAATGTAGGAATAGGGGAATGCACCGCAATCTTCCCAAACAATTCTTATTCTTTTGTCAACTGTTTTGATAAATTTTAGATTTTCGTTCACAGATGTTGCGTGAAGTCCGAATTGAAGCTCAATTTCGGGATATTTTTCGTAGAAAATGCTTGAAACCTCGTTTACAAAATTCGCAACCACCACGGCAACAAGCTTGTCGCCTATTTTTTGTGTATTCATTTCTGTAAAGGACTGAAAATAAATTCCGTCACCGCCCAAATGAGCATATTCTTTTTCATATTTTTCAAAAATCGTTTTGGGAACGTTTTCAAAGCTTTCTTCAAGCATTTTTTTGCAGTCAACGTCCCAGCCCCAAGCATAGCCCCAAATTATTTTTATTCCGCTTTCGTGGGCATATTCCACCATTTCTTTTGCGTTTACGGGAACAAAATCATTCCAAATAATAATTGAGTTCATTTTTAATTTTACCATATTGTCAATAAATTTTCTGTAATCGTATATAACGTGACCCCACGTCCAAATTCCTCTGTCGGTCACAGCGGGATATGAGGAATGGGAAAAATCGGGAAGAGCGTTTTCAAAAATATTTATAACATATCTGTCATCTTCAAGAAATTCGTTTTTTACAATATATTTGTTGTAAAAGTCCATACAGCCGTAAAGAACACCGTTTTCGTCATAGCCCTCGATAATAACATTGTCGTTTTCAACGGTTATTGCGTATTCTTCCCGTTTTGTAAGACTGTTTTTTGAATTTTTCTTAATAAATTCGTTGTTGCTTTTTGTTCCGATTTGAAAAAACCTGTAAATTTTATTATCAAGTGTTGTATAGTTTTTTGTACATATTGGGAATTCAAATGTGTAATCCAAAAGAATTTCGCTCAATACAGCAACAGCCTTTTTCATAATCGGCGAGCTTAAATCGTCGCATATAATCGCATTCTTTTTCATAAAAATACCTCTTTTCCTTTTTTTCGTTGCTTCAAATAAATATTTTATTTGAAATAACGTTCTGATTTAATTGTACCATATTTTTAGAAAAAGAGGTAGCTGTATATTATCTTCTTTTAGTACCTATATTGACATTTTTTATATTCCGCAGGTGTCATACCGATATACCTTTTAAAGCACCGTGCAAAATATACAGGTGACTCAAAACCGCATTCATAAGCCACATCACCGATTTTAGCCGATTCACTTTCCAGCATTTTTTTCGATACGGAAACCCTGTACATATTCAAATATTGGGAAAAACTTACGTTGAACATACTTCTGAAAGCCCTGCAAAAATAACTTTGCGTGTACCCTATTGACATGGCAATGTCTTTTGACGTGATATTTTTTGCATAATTTTTTTCAATATATCCCAAAACTTTTTCCAAAAAGCTCTTATCCCTTTTTGAGGCTATCGTTTCGATAAGCATTTTATTTTCCGAAAAATAGGCAAAAATGTGGGAAATGTATGCAACGCATTGGAAAAATAAGCCGTCTTTGTTTTCTTTCACGCTGTTGAAAAGCTGTGTGAAATATTTTTGCAAAAGCTCATTCCTTTCAAAAATGTGAGGTATTTTAACAAAGCCTTTTTCTATGCTTTCCCTTATTTTTCGGTTTGCAACAAGAGAAACATCAAAACAAATGCACTTGTGAGCATAATTTTTCTCGTTTTCCACTTCCACAGAATGCATCTCAAGAGGATTTACAAAAACAATGTCCCCCGACTTCACAAAAAATTCCTCGGAATCTATTTTGACCTTTGCATTTCCTTTTTCAATGTATAAAATTTCCGTTTCTTTATGTAAATGAGGCAGTGTTTCACCCTTTAGCACACTGTCTGTTTGGCTTACGGCAACAGGTGCAACGGTGTATCTTATTTTAAAAGAATCGTCATACATATTTTTTGCTCCTTTCCTGTGTTTCATATCTTGATTATAACCGATGTTCTTTTCGTTTTCAAGAGATTTAACAAAAAATAAACAAAACGTAGGCAAAAAATTTTAAATTCTATTGATTTTTCTTCAAAATAGTGATATAATGACAACAAATCGGAGTTTGCATTTTTTTAGGTGTGTGACTTCGATGGTTGCACACTTTTTTAATTTAGGAGTTTTTCTTTATGAAAAGAAAAATTTTTAGTATTTTAACACTAATGTGTATGGTAATCACCATGATGTCTTCATGCATTACTGTTTTTGCCTACGAAAGCGGAACCTGTGGCGACAACCTTACTTGGACTCTTGACAATAACGGAACGCTTATCATAAGTGGAACGGGCGATATGGAAGATTATTCTTATTCTTACGATGTGCCTTGGTATTCGCCAAGACTTTTAATAGAATCCGTTGTTATTGAAAATGGAGTAACAAGCATAGGCAGTAATGCATTTTACTATTGCAGTAGCTTAACAAGTGTAACAATACCGGACAGTGTAACAAGCATAGGAGAGTATGCATTTCACAATTGCATTAACTTAAAAAATGTCTATTACAATGGTACGGAAGACGACTGGAATAAAATAGGCATAGGTTCGGGTAACGATTGTTTGAAAAATGCTACAAGAACTTGTATTCCCACAGTTGGCGTTGATGTTAATATACTTTATAATAAATTTGTGGCAGTTGACATTTCGACAAAAAATTTACCCAAGAATTGCGTAATTTTAGTTGCTGCATATAAGGATAACAAATTTTCAAAAATATAAGAAGTTTCCGTTGAAGACGGTGGAACAATCTTTAATAAAACAGACGGAAATGTATTTAAAGTGTTTGTTTGGGATAGCTTGGATTCCATGATTCTGATTTGCGAAAGCGTTGAAAAAAATTAAGTGAATAACAAAACGTAGCAGAAAATCCTTTAATTAAGCACGTTATTTCACCGCCTATGTCATTTCGACCGAGTGCAACGAGCGGAGAAATCCCCCGTGTTTAATAAAGATGTTCGCACCAATGCAAGTCTTCCCCTTGAGGGGAAGAAAGCGAACGCAGTGAGCAAGATGAGGTGTAGGTTGCCAACGGAAACCGTTATTGATACACAAACTAATTAAAAATATCTTTTTCTATCGCTAACGCCACTTACGTGGCTACACCTCACCACCGCCTACGGCAGAGCGTCACTCACTGCGTTCGGTCGAAATGACAAAAAACGGGCGGATAATATCCGCCACTACGAATTGAAATAACGTGGATACGGCAAGTATGAAAAAAGCTCAACACAAATTTGTTATACTTTTTCCAAAATATATTATATCTTTTTCATAAAAAAAGTGGTATAATTAAAATAAGAAAAAATATTTTTATGAAAAGAGAGTGAAA
>CAYPIJ010000113.1:0-6749 GCA_964410755.1 uncultured Oscillospiraceae bacterium
AAATTGGAAAATGCAAAAGAATATATTTTTTCCAATATTAAAAAACATATTTTAAACGGCAAAAAAACTATGTATATTGTTCCCGAACAGTATGCTTTTTCCGCTGACAGCCTTGTTTTGGAAACATTGGGAGAAAAATATTCTCATTTAACTGAAACAATAAATTTTAAGCGTATGGCAAAAAGCGTCAATTCGAAATATTCGCCCGAAAAAACAAATTTTATTACAGAAGAAGTAAAAGACCTTATTTTGTTTAATATAGTAAGAGATAATATTTCTTCTTTGAAGTCGGTAAAATCAAGAAAAAACAGTAGGGATAATGTTTTAATTTTCAAGGATATGTTAAACGAGCTTAATGCAAACCAAATTAACGGAGAAATTCTTGAAAAAATAAGTGAAAAACTTTCGGAAGAAACTTTTATGAATGATAAAATTCACGATTTAAGCTTTATTATGAAAGAGTATGAGGAATATACGAAAAAGCTTTTTTGCGATTATGAAGACGGTTTTGAAACTTTGAAAAATAATATAATTAAGCATAAGCTTTATGAAAATTACGAAATTTACATAGACGGTTTTATGCATTTTTCACCTACCGAAATTTCGGTTATAAAAGCACTTTTGGAAAATAACGCAAATTTGCATTTTACTTGTCTTTTGGACGGACTTTCAGAACATGCTCAAGGTGAACTTTTTTATATAACTTACAAAACCTATGATAAAATCAAAAAAATTGCCGATGAATCCAAAAAAGAATTTAGTGCTTATTATTGTGACAACAAAGAAGATATTGTTATGAGAGTTTATGAGGGGAAATATGATAAAAGCCCTGATTTTCTCGTTGCAACGGAATGCAGAAATGTGCAAGACGAAGTAAGATATGTTGCTTATAAAATAAAAGAGCTTACAAAAAACGGTGCAAAATTTTCCGACATTAGTGTTATGTGCGGAGATTTGTCGTTATATTCAGATTATGTAGAGAAAATTTTTGCTCAATCGGAAATTGCATTTTTTATGGATAAAAAAGTGCCACTTACAAAAAATCCTGTTTGTCGTTTTTTTGTAAATGCGCTTAATGCCGTTTCGGAAAATTACCGATTTGAAGATGTTGCTTGCTACGTTAAAAGCATTCTTTTTATGAGTGAAGAATTTGACGCTGTTTGTGTATTTGAAAATTATATTTCTGCTTTTAAATTAAGAAAAAAGAATTTTGAAAGTGAAAATGAATGGCAAACTGGTTTTGAAATTGCAAAAATCGGAAACAAATATCTTGCCAAAAACGAAAAACAAATTAATAAAGTTTACAAAAGTCTTGTTTTGCCGTTGACAGAAAGCTTTTCTTCTTTAAAAAAAGAAAATAAGGCTTGCGAATATACAAAATGTTTATCCGATTTTATAAATAAACTCAATTTTCAAAAGAAATTGAAGCTGTATCTTGACGGACTTACGGATTTTGATAAAAAGCAAAGCACAACAAACGCATATAATGTATTTTTGGAAGGAATACGCAATATTGAAAAAATTTGCGGTGATAAAAAGCTTGATATTGACGAATACATAATGCTTGTTAAACAGATGCTTGATGTTTATAAAACGGGAGCGTTGCCCAATACATTGGATAAAGTAACGATAACGGATACACAAAGGGGCAGGGAAGCGAAAAAAGATTTTGTGTTTGTTTTGGGAATTAATGACGGTGTTACTCCGAAAAATGAAAGCGAAAGCGGATTTTTGACTGACATAGAAAGGGAAAAAATCGAAGAAGTAAGCGGAATTTCTCTTCCGACTTCAAAATGGAAAAACAATTCTTCCTATCTTTCTCTTTACAGGAGTATACTTTCGTTTAAAAGAAAGCTATTCCTTTCAAGATTTCTTGTTAATGAAGAAGGAAACAGAACGGGTGCATCATTTGTTTGGAGTGATATGACCGGTAATGTGAAAGAAATCGAAGTTTTTGATAAAAATTTTGTTAATGCATCAGAAGCTCTTAATGTTGCCGTTTTGAAAAATTTCAATCCCTTTTACGAAAAAAGCAACGATGAGCTTTTAACGAAAAAAGCGGAAGAATTTAACGGTGAGCTTTTAGAAGATATTGAAAACACGGAAAAAGACGGCTATTTTTTGCCCGATAAAAAAGTTGATAAAAAAATTCTTGAATCTTTATACAATAAAAAGCTTGCAACTTCCGTTTCTCGACTTGAATCCTACAGAAAATGCGGATATTGCTATTTTTTGCAATATCTTCTCAATGTGAAAAAAAATATGGATACAGATTACGATTATGCGAAAACAGGTACAATTTTGCATAATGTTTTGGAAAAGTTTTCTTCTGTTCTTTCAAAAGAAAATACCGATTGGGAAAATATAACGGAAGACTTTGCGGAAGAAAACATAAAGAAACTTGTCAATTTTGAAATTTCAGAAAGTTTCCCCGAGCTTAATAAATTTAACAATAAAACAAAATATTTGAAAAATAAGCTTACTCGTTTGGGAAAGACAGCGGTTTTATACATAAAAGAACATTATAAATTCGGTTCTTTTGTTCCTTTGGGATATGAAATTCCCATAAACGAAAACGGTGTTCAGCCGTTAAGTATTGCACTTTCGGACGGAAGTGTTATGGAAATTTACGGTCGTGTTGACAGAGCTGACGTATTTAAAAAAGGTGATACTGCTTACATAAGAATTGTAGATTATAAGCAAACAAGCAGAAATGTGGATTTTGCACTTGTGAAAGAGGGAATAAGCGTACAGCTTTTCACATATTTGAAAACACTTGTGGAAAACGGAAAAGAATATTTCAATCTTGAAGATGTGGTTTTTCCCGGTGCAGCACTTTATATGGCTTACGGAAATAAGCTTGAAAGATTTGACAATAAATTGGACGAAGAAGAACTTGAAAAAACCGTAAGGGATAAATTTAGGTTAAACGGTGTTATTTTAAATGACGAAAGTGTTTTAACGGCAATTGACGAAAGCTTTGAAGAAAGTCCCAATTACGAATCTTGTGTTTCAACGTTGAAAGTTGATAAACGTGGAAAAATAAGCCTTAAAAATCTTTTGTATAAAGAACAGTTTGATATGCTTCTTACCGAATGTGAAAATGTAATAAAATCTACAGGCGAGAAAATCATAAACGGAGAGTTTTCGGTTCAACCCTATAAACTTTCCGATAAAACAGGTTGTGATTATTGTTTGTATAAAGGAATATGCTATTTTGACAAAACGGTTCATTCATATAAGACAATATATTCTTTGTCAAAAGACGATTTTTTCAAAAAAGATAATGAGGAGGCGTAAAGATGAAAAGAGAATTTACTGTTGCGCAGCAGGAAGCCATTGATACAAGAAATAGGACACTCTTACTTTCGGCTGCCGCAGGAAGCGGAAAAACAACGGTTTTGGTTGAAAGAATAATCAGAATGATTTCCGATGATGACAGCGATATTAATATAGAAGATTTACTCGTTGTTACTTTTACAAAGCTTGCGGCTTCAGAAATGAAAGATAAAATAAGAAAAGCTTTAAATGAAAAATATAAGGAAAACCCCCATTCCAAAAAAATCAAAAAGCAAATTTTAAATATTTCAGGTGCAAATATTCAAACAATAGACAGTTTTTGCCTTAACGTTATAAAATCCAACATTAATTGCATTGATATACCGGTTAATTTCAGAGTTGCCGATGACAGCACTGTAAAATCGGTAAAAGAACAAGCTTTTGAAGAACTTTTTGAGGAAAAATATGAAAGTGAAGATAAAGGTTTTGCAGAGCTTTTGGATAGTTATGTTTATACAAGTGGTGAAGATGGACTTATAAAGCTTATAACTTCTCTTTACAATATGGCAAATTCAATGGCAGATCCCGATAAATTTTACGATATGTGTTTGGAAAATATAGAAAAATCGGGAAATTGTTTTGAAAACAGCGTCTATTATGAAATATTGCTTTCGCATTGCAGAAGTGTTTTGGAAAATAACGTGAAAAAATATGAAAATATTTTGGATCTTACTTATGATTGCGATAAAAACGGAAAAAACCGTGACTTTTTTCTTGAAGAATATTCGGAAATGAAAAATCTTTTAAATGAAAAAGACGTATTTTTAATTGTGAAAAGGCTTCTTGAAAGAAAAAAAAGTTCAAAACCGTCAGGTAAAGGTGAAAATAACGATGTTTTAAAAGAAGTTCGTGAAGCATTTAAAAAAGATGTGGAAACCTTGGAAAAATATTTTTGTTGCGATATTTTTGAAGAAGAGGAAAATCAAAAGAAAATATATCCATATATGAAAACGCTTATTGATTTAACAAAAGAGTTTTCTGTTAAGTTTTCCTTGCTTAAAAAGAAAAAGGGCGTATTGGAGTTTTCCGATTTTGAACATTTTGCTTTGAAAATTTTGAAAAATGATGACGGAACACCTACAGATACTGCAATTTCATATCAAAAAAAATATAAGGAAATTTTAATTGACGAATATCAAGATACTTCCGACATACAAAACGCTATTTTTTCTTCCGTTTCCAGAAACGAAAGTAACCTTTTTATGGTTGGTGATGTTAAGCAATGTATATATAAATTCCGTCAAGCACGACCTGAAATTTTTGCAGGCAAGGAAGAATATTACTCAAAAAATTCCGACAGCGGAAAATTAATTTTGCTTACAGATAATTTCAGAAGCAGAAATGAAGTTTTGAAAAGTGTCAACGAGATATTCTTGGCTATTATGAATACCGAAAACGGTATGACCGATTACAAAAAGCAACAACTTAATTGTGGCGGAAAGTTTTGCTACAATGAAAAATGCGATTATAAAACTTCTGTACTTCTTTTTGACGGTTCCGATAAAGATGTTCCCGAAGTATATAAGGATATGTACGGAGAAGCTGTTATGATTGCCCAAAACATAAAAAAGCTTGTTGAAAACGAAGAACTTATTTGTGTTGATAAGGAAAATAAAATTTTCAGAAAATGTACTTTTTCCGATATTGTTATTTTAACAAGAAATATGACAGGAAATGCAAAGAAGATATATGATACTCTTTTGAATTTCGGAATACCTGTTACTGCGGATTTTGCCGATAATATGTTTGAACAGCTTGAAATTCTTATGATTATAAATGCTTTAAAATGCATAGACAATCCTCGTGATGATTTTGCACTTTTGTCACTTTTAAAAAGCCCGGTATGGAGATTTTCGGAAACGGAGCTTTTGAAAATCAGAAACTTATCGAAAAATACGCCTTTTTACGATGCACTTTTAATGTGTGAAGATGAAAAAACAAAGAAATTTACTGAAAAATTAAATAATTTGAGAAAATTTGCATTTTGTGAAGACGTTAGCAAAACCGTAGAGAAAATATATGACGATTTCGATTTGTATCAAAGATTTTCTTCCTTTAAAAATCCGAAAATCCGTCTTTTGAATTTAGACGAATTTTATAAAATCGCTCTTGAATACGATAAAACGGAAAACGGTGGTTTTAAAGGCTTTATATTCCACATTGACAAAATTTCAAAAAATCCGAAAAAAGTAACGGATATGAAAGGTTCGGTTGGAGACAGCGTAAGAATTATGACTATGCACAAAAGCAAAGGTCTTGAATTCCCCGTTGTTTTTGTAAGTGACCTTGCAAAAAGCTTTTCCGATGAGGAGCTTAAAGGTAATCTTTTGATTAATTCCGACATAGGAATAGGTGCCGATGTTATGGCAAAGGACAACAAAGCCTCTTTCGGAACACTTTCAAGAAGTGCCATTAAGTGTAAAATAATAAATGATACAATCGGGGAAGAAATGAGACTTTTGTATGTTGCTTTAACAAGAGCACAGGATAAGCTTTTTATAACCGCACAATGTGCAAATTTAAATAATTCTTTTTCAAAGTGGGATTCTGTTATGAAATCGGGCGGATTTACAAAAAAATATTTATATTCCAACAGAAATTTCATAAGTTGGATTATGCCAACCGTTATTAATAACGATAATTTCAATTTATATGAATACGATTACGGCAGTTTAAGAATAATGCCAGATATTTTGGAAGAAAGCCAAAAAGAAAAAACTACCGAAGAAGATTTGTTTGTTTTTGAAAAATATAAAGATGTAAACAGAACGTTACTTCCAGTAAAGGTTACAGTAAGCCAAGCAAATAAGGCGAAATCTGAAAATGAAGAAAGATTTTTCGGTGTTACCCTTGACGAACTTGACAGTGTTGAAGAAAAAGTGGGCGGAAGTGAATATGGAACATATTTTCATAAAATTTTCGAATTGTGCGATCTTTCTTTAATAAAAGAAGGAAAAAACGTTAAAGAAATTGTTGACAAGCTTATAAATGAAAATGTTATTGAAAAAACAACTTATACCGATAAAGCGATTTTGCAGGTTGAAAACTTTTTTGCAACAGATATAGGTAAGGAACTTTTGGATGCCGATGAGGTTTATAAAGAAAAACCGTTTTTGGTAAGAATTGAAGCTGATAAAGCCATAAAGACAAACAGCAATGACGAAATACTTTTGCAGGGTACTTCCGACTGTTATTTTGTGAAAAACAATAAAATTACTCTTATCGATTTTAAAACAAACAGACAGACCGATGAAAAATATATTAAGGAAGAATATTCAAAACAAATGGAGCTTTATGCTTACGCAATTGAAAAAGTAACAGAGCTTAAAGTTGAAAAAAAGGTAATTTACACAGCTCAAAATGGAAAAATTGTACATTTTTAACGATTTTTTAATTAATATCTTTAAAAT
>CAYPIJ010000114.1:0-6717 GCA_964410755.1 uncultured Oscillospiraceae bacterium
TATGCTTTCCGCTTCCGTTTACTCCGTCAAAAGGCTTTTCGTGGAGCAAACAAACAAGATTATGTTTTGAGGCAACCTTTTGCATAATTTCCATTGTAAGCTGATTATGGTCGGTTGCAATATTTGTTGTGGTGTAAATAGGCGCAAGCTCATGCTGTGCCGGTGCAACCTCATTATGTTGGGTCTTTGCCAAAATTCCAAGTTTCCAAAGCTCCTCGTTAAGCTCTGTCATATAGGCTTCAACTCTGGGCTTTATAACTCCGAAATAATGGTCGTCCATTTCCTGACCTTTCGAAGGTTTAGCACCGAAAAGTGTTCTTCCCGTATATATTAAATCTTTTCTTTTTTCAAAAAGCTCTTTAGGAATAAGAAAATATTCTTGTTCCGGTCCTACGGAAGTACGAACATATTTTGCTTTTGTTCCGAAAAGCTTCAAAATGCGAAGTGCTTGCTTGTTCAGTGCTTCCATAGAACGAAGAAGCGGTGTTTTTTTATCCAAAGCTTCACCACCGTATGAACAGAACGCTGTAGGTATGCAAAGTGTTTTACCTTTTATAAAAGCGTATGACGTCGGATCCCAAGCCGTATATCCTCTGGCTTCAAAAGTTGCTCTTAAACCACCTGAGGGAAAACTGGAAGCATCAGGTTCACCTTTTATAAGCTCCTTTCCGGAAAAATCCATAATAATTCCTCCATCGGGAGATGGTGTAATAAAGCTGTCGTGCTTTTCCGCAGTTATTCCCGTAAGAGGTTGAAACCAATGGGTATAATGTGTTGCTCCGTTTTCAATTGCCCAATCCTTCATTGCCTGTGCAACGGCATTGGCAACCGTTTCGTCAAGCTTAACGCCCTCATCTATTGTTTTTTTCAAGGAATTGTAAACCTTTGAGGACAACATAGATTTCATAACTCTGTCGTCAAACACCGACTTTCCGAAATATTCGGGTACTTTTTTCATAATAATGCATCTCCTTTTAAATTGAGAAAAGACGCCCTTAATGTGATTTTTTTCACACAAAAGACGTCTTTGCCTTTTTCATATTTAATTTTTTGTGACATAAATGTTTATAAAAAAAACAAAGATGTCAAAAGAGTTCGAACTCTGAGACGTCTTTGCCCTACTGATTGCATTATACACCCTTTTTTTCGTTTTGTCAAGTCTTTTTTGAATTTTTTCTAAAAAATCTTGCAAATTTTCCATATTTTTTCATTTTTCTATTGACAAAAATGAATTTTTGTTGTATAATACTTGCAAAATGAGCAAGGGCGTTCATTCATTTTGGAAAATATTTTCAAAGTGAATAACGTCTTTTTTGTTTTCTTATATTTTAAATTTTTAAGGATGTGAAATTATGAACTTGGAAGGACAAATAAGAATTCCGTCAGGTTGCGCCGTTTGCGGAGTAATATCAAAAGAGGGCAAGCGAATGTCGGGAGAAAAAATAGTAAATTCAATGAAACCCATGCACGACCGCAGTAACGGTTTGGGAGGTGGCTTTGCCGCTTACGGAATTTATCCCGAATATAAAGATTTTTATGCTTTGCATTTTTTCTTTAACGACAGAACAACAAGAAAAGAATGTGAAAAATTTTTAAAAGAAAGCTTTGAAATTGTAAAATCGGAAATTATTCCCACAAGAAAAATACCTCAAATTACCGCCGAACCCATTATATGGAGATATTTTGTATCACCGTTGAAATCTATGCTTTTATCCACACAAACAGATGAAAAAGAATTTGTGGCTCGCACTGTTATGAAAATAAACACACAAATGAACGGAGCTTACGTTTTTTCAAGCGGTAAAAATATGGGAGCCTTTAAAGCGGTAGGCTTTCCCGAAGATGTAGGTGTATTTTACAAATTGGAAGAATACGAGGGCTATTCCTGGACAGCCCACGGACGTTATCCGACCAACACTCCCGGGTGGTGGGGCGGTGCTCACCCTTTTACATTGCTTGACTATTCCATTGTTCACAACGGTGAAATTTCTTCTTACGATGCAAACAGAAGATTTATAGAAATGTTCGGTTACAAATGCACCCTTCAAACAGACACGGAAGTTATTACATATATAATGGATTATTTAATAAGAAAAAAGGGGCTTACTTTGGAAGAGGCATCAAGCGTTATAGCAGCACCCTTTTGGAGCACAATCGACAGCAAAAAAGACGGCTACGACAAAGAGAAGCACAAATATTTACGTACACTTTTTCCAAGCCTTTTAATTACAGGACCTTTTTCTGTTATATTCGGTTTCAACGGTGGGCTTATGGCTTTAAACGACAGACTGAAGCTCAGAAGTATGGTTATAGGCGAAAAAGATGATAAAATTTTTATTGCAAGTGAAGAAGCAGCCATAAGAGTTATGGAAGAAAACGTAAAAAACATTTGGGCACCTGCAGGCGGTGAACCCGTAATTGTAAAAGTAAAGGACGGTGCAAATATATGAGCATTGAATTTATATATCCCGAATTTGAAGTTATAAGAAACGAAAAAAGATGTACAAATTGCAGAATTTGCGAAAAGCAATGTGCAAATCTTGTACATTGCTATAATAAGGAAAAAAACATTCTGATAAGTGACGAAACAAAATGCGTCAATTGTCAAAGGTGTGTTTCATTTTGTCCTACAAGAGCATTGAAAATAGTAAAAAGCGATTGTCGCTTGAAAGAAAACGCCAATTGGCAAAGTGACACGGTGAAAGAAGTATACAAGCAAGCATCAAGTGGCGGAGTTTTGCTTTCTTCAATGGGAAATCCCAATCCGTTACCTGTATATTGGGATAAAATTTTAATTAATGCTTCACAAGTAACAAATCCGCCAATTGACCCGCTCAGAGAACCTATGGAAACAAAAGTATTTCTCGGAAAAAAAGCACAAGAAATTAAAAGAGATAAAAACGGTAATTTAATATGCAATTCACCTCCGCAAATTGAACTTTCGATGCCTGTTATGTTCTCCGCAATGAGCTACGGTTCAATAAGCTACAATGCACACGAATGTTTGGCAAGAACATCAAAGGAACTTGGAATTTTATATAACACAGGTGAAGGCGGTTTACACGAAGATTTTTACTGCTACGGTGAAAACACAATTGTTCAAGTTGCATCTGGACGTTTCGGTGTACATAAGGATTATTTAAATGCAGGAAAAGCCATTGAAATAAAAATGGGACAAGGTGCAAAACCGGGTATAGGCGGACATTTACCGGGAGCAAAAATAGTTGGAGATGTATCTAAAACAAGAATGATTCCGCAAGGAAGCGATGCCATTTCCCCTGCTCCGCATCACGACATTTATTCAATAGAAGATTTAAGGCAATTGGTATTTTCGCTAAAAGAAGCAACGGAATATAAAAAACCTATCATAGTTAAGGTTGCGGCCGTTCACAACATTGCCGCCATTGCAAGCGGAATTGCAAGAAGCGGTGCCGACATAATTGCAATTGACGGATTCAGAGGCGGTACAGGTGCCGCACCTACAAGAATAAGGGACAACGTAGGTATTCCCATTGAATTGGCACTTGCTTGTGTTGACCAAAGACTGCGTGACGAAGGAATACGAGACAACGTTTCTTTGGTTGTGGGAGGTTCTGTAAGAAGTGCGTCCGATGTTGTAAAAGCTATTGCTTTGGGAGCAGATGCTTGCTATGTTGCAACGGCGGCATTACTTGCTCTCGGCTGCCACCTTTGCAGAACGTGTCAAAGCGGTAAATGTAATTGGGGAATTGCAACACAAAATCCCGAACTGGTAAAAAGGCTCAATCCCGATATGGGAAAAGAAAGGCTTGTAAATTTAATGACTGCTTGGAAGCACGAAATAAAAGAGCTTATGGGCGGTATGGGAATTAATTCGATTGAAGCTTTAAGAGGCAATAGGCTTATGTTAAGAGGTCTCGGTCTTACGGACAAGGAACTTTCAATTTTGGGAATATCCCATGCAGGTGAATAAAAAAATTTGTAATTTATTGATTTTTTTTGCCAAAAATATGGAAAAATCGAAAGAGGTGTGATATAATGAAAATAAATGCAAAAAATTTAAGTTATAAAGAATTAAATGAAGCTTTGAGGAAAAGCGACAGAAATTGCACAATTACCGATTGTTTGGGTCAAAGATTTATAGCATCGGGAATGACTGAAAAAAACATAAAAATAACCGGTATCCCGGGGAGTGCTTTGGGCTCCTATCTCAACGGTGCTACCATTGAAGTTATGGGCAACGTTCAAGATGCCGTAGGCGACACTATGAACGACGGAAAAATTATTGTACACGGAAGTGTTGGTGATGCTGTCGGATACGCAATGAGAGGCGGAGAAATTTACATAGAAAAAAATGCCGGCTACCGTGCCGGAATTCACATAAAAGCCTATGATGAAAAAAAGCCGTCAATAATTATAGGCGGAAATGCAGGTAGCTTCTTGGGAGAATACCAAGCAGGCGGAACAATTGTTGTTTTGGGGCTTTTTGAAAATAATTTTCCCATTGTAAGCAATTTTTGTGCAACGGGAATGCACGGAGGAAAAATATTTTTGCGTTCCGATTGCAAGAACATAGCTTTTCCGAAACAAGTAAGCAAAAACAAAGCAACAAAAGAAGATTTAGAGGAAATTTCAAAATATGTTGAAAATTTTTGCAAGTATTTCCGTTATGATAAAAACGAAATTTTAAATTCTTATTTTACGGTAATTACCCCCAATACAAAAAATCCCTATAAACAGATGTACGTTATAAATTGAAAAATCATTTATGAAAGGAATGAATAAAATGAAGTATTCGGCACAGGAAGTAATACAATATGTAAACGAGGAGGACGTAAAATTTATTCGTCTTGCCTTTTGCGATGTTTTCGGAAATCAAAAAAATATATCTATAATGCCCGGAGAACTTCCCCGAGCTTTTGAATACGGCATAGCTTTCGATGCTTCTTCCGTAGGCGGATTCGGAGACGAGCTTCACTCGGATTTATTTTTAAGACCCGACCCTGAAACCTTATCTCTTTTGCCATGGCGACCGGAACACGGAAGAGTTATAAGAATGTTTTGCACCATAACGAAGCCAAACGGAGAAATTTTTGAATGTGACACAAGAAGTGTACTGAAAAAAGCGATTGAAGACGGAAAAAAAGCATGCGTTGAATTTTCTTTCGGCTCGGAGCTTGAATTTTACCTTTTCAAACTTGACGAAAACGAAAATCCCACAAAAGAGCCTTACGACAAAGCAGGCTATATGGATATTGCCCCTGAAGACAAAGGGGAAAACATTCGTCGAGAAATTTGTCTTAATTTGGAACAAATGGGGATTTCACCCGAAAGCTCCCACCACGAAGAAGGACCCGGTCAAAATGAAATTGATTTTCGTTATTCCGACCCTTTAACGGCGGCAGACGATGCCATGGCGTTCAAAACCGTTGTAAAAACCATTGCTCACAGAGACGGTCTTTTTGCCGATTTTTCACCAAAGCCGATTTCAGATAAACCGGGAAACGGTCTGCACATAAATATGTCGGTAAAAAACGACGAAAACCACATACTTCTTCCTCAAATGCTTGCCGGTATTATGAAATTCATTCCCGAGCTTACGGTATTTTTAAATCCCGAAGAAGAATCATACGCAAGATTCGGACGTTCAAAAGCACCAAAATACATTTCTTGGTCAAGTGAAAATCGTTCACAGCTTATAAGGATACCTGCGGCAAGCGGTGAATATAAACGTGCTGAATTGCGTTCACCCGACCCTACCTGTAACCCATATCTTGCTTATGCCCTTTTAATTTACGCCGGTCTTTACGGAATTGAAAACAAGCTCGACCTACCACCTGCTTCACAGGTGAATTTCTTCAGTACGGACGAAGAAACAAAAAAGAAATACAAGGAATTGCCCGACACACTTTTTAAAGCAAAGCAAATAGCTCAAAAAAGCGAATTTATAAAAAATCATTTACCTAAAAAAATCACAGATATATATTGCAAATAAAAAAGGAGGTATTAAAAATGGATTTTAAGGAACAAGTTTACAGCGTGCTGATTGTCTCCGCATCCGAAAAATTAAATACCTCTTTAAAAGCAATATTTACGGAACAAAAATATACACCAATACGTTTTGAAAACAGTGTGTCGTCGGCAAAGCGTGCAATTTCGGAGAGAGAGTACGATTTTGTTATTATCAACTCTCCCCTACCCGACAACGAAGGCATACGTTTTTCAATCGATTTATGCACTGGCAGAAATGCGGTTGTTATGTTGCTTGTACGAAATGAGCTGTACGATTCTTTCTTTTTAAAAACATCACCTTACGGTGTTTTCACACTTCCGAAACCAACATCAAAACAAATTTTGCTTCAAGGCTTGGATTGGATGGTTTCCTCAAGAGAACGGTTGCGAAAGCTCGAGAAAAAAAGCGTTTCTTTGGAAGACAAAATGCAAGAAATCCGCATTGTGAACAGAGCAAAATGGCTTTTGATTGAAAAACTGGAAACAGACGAAGCTTCCGCCCACCGCTACATTGAAAAACAAGCTATGGATAAATGCGTTTCAAAAAAAGAAATCGCAGAAGAAATAATCGAAAAATATTCTTAATTTTTAAAGAGAAATTTGTAAAAAAGTCAGCTTGCTATTACAAACTGACTTCTTTTTATTTCAATTACCAATTTTTATCTTCATAAGGTGTTGATTCAAAACCTTGCTCTTGCAAATTCTTAACCATTCTGTCAAGTTTGC
>CAYPIJ010000115.1:0-6713 GCA_964410755.1 uncultured Oscillospiraceae bacterium
GGGGGAACGTCACGATTTTTGGGAGATAGTTTGCAATTTTGACGGGATTTTGGGAATAACGGCAGGAAAAAATGTTTTTACTTTAAAATCGGGTGAATGTTTTTTTCATAAGCCTATGGAATTTCACAGACTTTGGGCGGAAAAAGAAACAGAACCTTTTACGATTATACTCACTTTTTCTTGCAACAATATAATGAAAATACATCACGGTATTTATAAAATCGGGAAAAATGAAGAAAAAAAACTGAAATTGCTTTTAAAAAAGGCAAAAGAAATTTTTGTTTACAATGAAAACGGAGCGGTTTTGAGTTTGAAAAAAGAAAAAGATTATGATTTTCAGATTTTTGTAAATGAGCTGGAAAATCTTATGCTTACGATTATTTTCGGAGGATATTCCGAAAAAAACGAAATAAAAAGCGTAACTGCGGAAAAATACAGCAAAATAATCGATGTTATGGAAGAAAATATTTCAAAACGCTTATCTGTTGAGGAAATTGCAAAAATGTGTAATTTAAGTGTGCCCAATTTGAAAAAAATATTTAAAAAATATACAGGGAAGGGCGTTATGGAATATTTTTCCGACATAAAAACAAACCGTGCTAAAATTCTTTTGAAAGATGGCAAAAGCGTGAAAGAGGTTTCCTACGATTTGGGTTTTGACGACCAAAATTATTTTAATGTGTTTTTCAAAAGAAACGTTGGGGTAAGTCCCGGTGCTTATAAAAAAGAAAATGAAAAAAATGCTTTTTAAAAAATTACGGTTTATTGTATGTGGAAATAATGTGTGGAACGGAAACCTTTAAAATATAAAGTGTGTTTTCAATAAGTTCCTCACGGTTGAATTTGTCTTTGTCTTGAAAATAGTCAATAAATATTCCTGCCAAAGCTTTTGCATAGAAATTGATTAAATATTCCTTAAAATTTTTCGGTAAAGCTGTGTTTTGCTCTTTTTCCAAGCTTTCTACTATTGTTTTCACAATTCCGCAAAAATCCGCTGAGAAAAACCTTTTCATTTCTTCTCGTCCCATAGAATCGTAAGCGCAATTCAATATATGCTGGTTTTTGTCAACATAGTCCAAAACAAAAATCAACGCTTCTTCCACATTTAAAAGTAAGTCGAAATTTTTTAAAACTTCAACCGTCTCTTGTTCCAACGTCCATTTTAAAAGAGCGTATTTGTCCTCAAAATGATAGTAAAATGTTTTTCTGTTCACTCCGCAATCGTTAATTATTTCCGTAACGCTTATTTTTGAAAGCGGTTTGTGCTTCATAAATTTTTTCAAAGATGATGATAATATTTTCTTTGTGTTTAAACTTGTTACTTCGTGTTTCATGTATGTCACCTTTCCTACCTATATTTATTATACAGTTGTCCGTCAAAAATGTCAATAAAAAATTTGTAAAATTTCACCGTCAAATTACGAGATTTGTCCGTTTTATTCTTTCGAAAAATGTTATATAATTATTATGTAATATTGCGAGGAGGCGAAAAAAAATGAAAACAAAAAAATACAACTATATTGTTGAGCTTCATACCGAGCTGGGAAAAAGAACAGGTAAGCTTGAACTTTGTGTAAAAGGCCAAAAGATAAACGGATTTTTGTCTCTTTTAAAGCATACAGAACCTGTTATAGGAAGATTGAAAACAGACGGTAACTGCGAGCTTAAAGGTAAAATAATAACACTTATAAGAGAAAATAAATATATTGCAACAGGTAAACTTAAAGAAAAAGAGTTAAGTTTGAACTGTAAAATGGGTGCAATGAACTACATTCTTACAGGAACTGAGATTTTCGATTAAGTTTGGAGGAGTTATTTTTATGGTTATCAATTTGTTATATTTATTTTTTATGGGAAGTGTGTTCGGCTGGGGACTTGAGTGCGTTTTTCGTAGATTTTGCAAAAGCAATACATCACGGAAATGGATAAATCCCGGTTTTTTAACGGGACCCTATTTGCCACTTTACGGATTCGGTGTTTGCACACTTTTTTGTTTGTGTGAGCTTGAAAAGTATTTACATATTGAAAATCCTTTTGTTTCAAAGGTTGTAATTCTTCTTTTTATGGCAATTTGTATGACATTGCTGGAGCTTATTGCAGGGCTTATTTTTGTTAGAGGTATGAATTTGAAACTGTGGGACTACAGCGATAAGCCTTTTAATTACAAAGGGATAATTTGCCTTGAATTTTCTTTTTATTGGCTTTTGCTTGCGTGTGTTTATTACTTTTTAATTCACGGAATTATTTTCGGACTTTTAAATGTTTTTACATCAAATTTAAAATTTTTGTTTCCTTTGGGAATGATTTTCGGCGTGTTTTTTGTAGATTTGGGCTACTCAGTTCACTTGGCTACGAAAATAAGAAAATTTGCCGAGGATAACAATATTTTTGTTCGTTATGAGGAACTAAAAGGGAATATAAGAAAATATGCGGAAGAGAGGAAAGAAAAATATAACTTTATGTTTGCTTTCAATTCAAAAGCCACTTTAAATGAGCATTTGAAAGATTATTTGGAAAAATCTCCGAAAATAAAAAAATTCAAAGAGATAAAAGAAAAACTTTCACATAACGGTTAGTTTTAAAAAGAAAGGACGAGAAAAAACAATATGAACGAAACTGAAAACAAACCGTCTTTTATAGAGAAAATAGCGGCTTTTATTGTAGACCGAAGAAAAGGCTTCTATTTGGTGTACATATTACTTATAATTTTTAGCTTTTTTTCCGCAAATTGGGTAAATGTAAACAACGAAATTACCGATTATCTTTCTGAAGAAACGGAAACAAGGCAAGGCCTTACCCTTATGGAAAAGGAATTTACCACTTATGCCACGGCTGACGTTATGGTGGATAATATTTCTTATGATGATGCTGTTTCGCTTTGCGAAAAGCTTGAAAAAATAAAAGGTGTTAAGGAAATCGCTTTTGATGAAACAAAAAGCCATTATTCCGACGTATCGGCACTTTATTCCGTTACCTTTGACGGTGCAAGTACAGATGATGTTGCCGTTAAGGCTTACGAAAAAATAAAAGGAACACTTTCAGACTACGATACATATATATCGGCTACCATAGGAGATGAAGAAGCAGACAGAATGGCGGAAGAAATGAACCTTGTTATGCTTATAGCCTGTGTTATTATTTTGGCTGTTCTGCTTATTTCTTCACATACATATATGGAAATACCTGTTTTGATTATGACTTTCGGAACGGCGGCAATTCTTAATAAGGGAACGAACTATATGTTCGGAACTATTTCCTTTATTTCCAATTCAATCGCCATCGTTCTTCAGCTTGCACTTGCAATAGATTATGCAATTATTCTTTGCCACAGATATACTGAAGAACGAGAAACAAAAAAAGCAAGAGAAGCGGTAATTGCCGCACTTTGCGGAGCTATTCCCGAAATTTCCGGTAGTTGTCTTACAACTCTTTCGGGTCTTGCGGCAATGGGCTTTATGCAGTTTAAAATAGGCTTTGATATGGCTATTGTTCTTATAAAAGCCATAATTATAAGTATTTTGACTGTGTTTACTCTTATGCCGGGACTTTTGATGTCTTTTTCTTCGCTTATAGATAAAACACATCATAAAAATTTTGTTCCCAAAATAACAAAATGGAGCAACGGAGTTATAAAGTTACGTCATATTACACCATGGGTATTTTTGGTTTTGATTGTGGGCGGATTTTTTCTTTCCAACAATTGCCCTTATGTCTACAGCTCTACCGACCTTGTTACAATAAAGGAGAACGAATCCCAAATTGCACGACAAAAAATAAACGATACATTCAGTCGTACAAATGTTTTGGCTGTTGTTGTTCCCTCAGGAAGCTATGAAAAAGAGCAAGCACTAAAAAAAGAATTGGAAAGTTTTAAGCAGGTTGATTCTGTTACAGGCTTGGCTTCCGTTGAAGCTCTTGACGGTTATTCGGTAGGTGATAAGCTTTCTCCCAGAGAGTTTTCCGAACTTACGGATATGGATATTGAGGTTGTTAGACTTTTGTATTCGGCTTATGCGGTAGACGATGACAGCTACGGTAGAATTGTGGGTGGAATAGATAACTACAAAATTGCACTTATAGATATGTTTGACTTTGTTTTTAAAATGATTGATGATGGATATGTAAATCTTGATAAAGATATGCAGGAGGACTTGAATAAGCTCAGAGATAAGCTCAACGACGGTAAAAAACAGCTTGGAAGCGAGGAATATTCTCGCTTGGTTATGAATTTAAATATTCCGGAAGAAGGGGAAGAAACCTTTGAATTTTTAACCACAGCCAGAGAAGTTGCAAGCAAATATTACGGTAAAAATGTGCTTTTGGTGGGAAATGCAACAAATAACTATGATCTATCCGCATCTTTTGGAAGAGATAATCTTATGATAACCATTTTGTCCATACTTTTTGTGCTTATAATACTCTTTTTCACTTTTCAATCCTCAGGTTTGCCAATTATACTTATTTTGGTAATTCAGGGAAGTGTTTGGATTAACTTTTCGTTCCCCACAATTCAAAATAAGCCACTTTTCTTTTTGAGTTACCTTGTTGTAAGCTCAATTCAGATGGGTGCAAACATTGACTATGCAATAGTTATAACAAACAGATACACGCAATTGAGACGTGAAATGAATAAATACGATGCAATAAGACAGTCTTTGGACTTGGCATTCCCAACAATATTCACATCGGGAACAATTCTTGCCTGTGCAGGCTTTGCAATCGGACTTTTTTCGTCCAATGCGGTAATAGCATCTGTCGGAAGCTCACTTGGACGCGGAACGGTTATTTCCATTATTCTTGTTATGGGGATTTTGCCACAGCTTTTAGTGCTTGGTGACTACATAATCGAAAAAACTTCCTTTAACTTAAAGGATATACGAAAAGATTTGAAAGAACGCATAAAAATAGGAGGTGAAACCGATGAAAAATAGAATATTTTCTTTGTTTATGGTTTTGTGCTTGACTTTTTCCGTTATTCCTACGGTTTTTGCCGAGGGAAACGAAATTGAAATTTTAAGTGAAGAAGATTTTATTAAATTTGCTAAAAAATGCAATTACGATCAATATTCAAAGGATAAAATCGTTAATTTAAATTGTGATATGGATTTTTCCGACATAAAGTTTGTGTCTGTTGGTATATTTGGCGGAACTTTTAACGGAAACGGTCATACAATTTCGGGAATTGATTTTTCCGAAAAAGGGTCCTATATCGGTATTTTTCGCTATGTTACCGACAGCGGAAAAGTAAGTAAGCTTAACGTTGAGGGGGATTTTGAGCCTAACGGTTCAAAAAGCTTTATTGGGGGAATTGCAGGTGAAAATTCCGGTGAAATTAAAAATTGCTCTTTTTCGGGCAATATAAAAGGGGAAAATGTTATAGGCGGAATTGTGGGAAATAATACTGATAACGGTCGAGTTATTTCTTGCACAACGAAAGGAAACATAACGGGAGAAAATTCCACCGGCGGTATAGTTGGGAAAAACAGCGGTTTTATCCAAAATTGCAAAAATAACGGCAAAGTGAATACCGTTTACGAAGAAAAGAAAAAAGATATTACAAATATTGAAGCGGATACCGGTTCCATTATAGATAATTATAAATTATCGGAAGAAGAAAACGAGGAAGAAAGCATATTGGGGCATACCGACACAGGCGGTATTGTGGGATATACTTCGGGTATCGTTCAAGGTTGTGTCAATAAGGGGAATGTTGGATATAATCATATCGGCTATAATGTTGGTGGAGTTGCGGGTCGTCAGGCAGGTTATATGCTTGGAAACAAAAATTACGGATTTATTCAGGGACGAAAAGATGTAGGCGGTATTGTGGGGCAAGTCGAACCCTATATTTTGCTTGATTCCGTTGAAAATTTGGAAAATTTAAGACAAGAACTTACAAAACTTAACAATCTTGTAAACGACCTTATAAACGACAGCGATAATTTGGGAGACGAAACTCATAAATATCTCGATAATATTTCAAAATATGCAAAATCCGCAAGAGAAAACACGGAAGATATGATGGATTTGGGAACTGATTTCATTGACGGTAATATTGACGAAATCAATGCTCAATCGGCAATAATTTCAAATACCATAGATAAGCTGGAGCCTGTTTTTGACGATTTGGAAAAGGGCAGTGACGATATGGGCGATGCTTTGGAAAAAATTGCGGACGCAATTGACGAGATAGAAGTAAGTATTCCGGATTTGGATTCGGAAATAAAGGGGATTAATTCCGCAATTGACGAAATTGTAAAATCCGAGTCCAATTTAAGAAAAGCACTTACACAGTTGCGAAAATCCATTGTTTCTTTGGAAAATACCATTGAATTTGAAAATACATCGGATGTTAATAAGGCTTTCAACGAATTTCAAAAAGCGATTAAAGATATGATAACGTCAAGAGAAGAAATTGACTCTTCTTTGGAAAAAATAGAGGAAATATTAAAGAAAAAGCCTGAAAGCTTTGACGATATGGGAGTTAATGCAAAAGAAATTTTAACGATTGTAAAGGATATAAGGGAAAACAACTCGGTTTTAATTTCTTCTTTAAAAAGTATTGCAAGCAGTTTGCGAACCATTATTAAAAACGCTGAAATTGATTTTGAAGAGTTAAGCGATTTTGCATCATATTTAAAATCTTCAATCGGATATATGAGTAATGCAATGTATTTTTTAACAAGAGGCATTGATATGATTGGTGACGAAAT
>CAYPIJ010000116.1:0-6671 GCA_964410755.1 uncultured Oscillospiraceae bacterium
AAATTTCAATGGATTAATTAGACGAAAAATTGGATTTTTTAATACTTTTATTGACATTTGTTGAAATTACATATATAATAAAGTCAGATAGGCTTAATAGGAAAACTTTCGGAATATAAAACAAAGGTGGATAAAAATATGGTTTTGGACTTTTTCGCACTTAATAATCACTTTTTTACCGTTTCCGATATTTTTGTTAAAAGACAGATAAGTGACGGTAAAACAAAATTTGTAATGCAAAAACCTCGTCCCACAGACGCTTTTTTGCTTTTTGCAAATACTCACGGTGTTTGCTATCAAGAGGGGGAAGAACCGCTCTATATTCCGCATGGTGCTTTGGTTTATATGCCGAAAAACAGCCGTTATATCTGGGAAAATTCACCTTTGCCAAACAGTAACGTTCAAGAAAATTTGTTGTTTGAGTTTACTTTGAAAAATGCAGACGTAAAAAGGGAAAACAACTACAAAAAAACGGTGGTTTACAGTGAAATTGAAAATGAAAGTATTTCTTTATCAAACAAAGTTACCATTGTAAGTATTAATCATTTTTCCGTTTATAAAAAATTAATGGACGAATTGATTGAACTTTTTGAAAGTAAGGATTTTTCTCCCCTTGGACTTTATAATAAAATTTATGAATTTTTTTATGCTGTTTCAAATAATTGCAAAATCGATATGAAAAATAATTTGGATATAAGCATTATAAAAAACAGTATTTTTTATTTGGAGGAATGTTCGCTTCCTTTAAAAAGCATTAAGGAATTTGCAAAAGAATGCAATATAAGTGTAAGCTATTACGAACGACTTTTTCGCTCTTGCTTCGGTGTTACTCCAACCGAATATCGCAACGTTCACAGAATCAATCGGATTAAAGTTTTTTTGCAAAAAACAGATATGACTTTGGAAGAAATTGCAGAAAAAACGGATATTGCGACAGTGGTTATCTTTGCAGATTTTTCAGAAAAGAAACAGGTATGACTCCGAAAGAGTACAGAAAGCTTTATATTATGGAAACTCAAAAAAATTATGATAAAAAAGGAGACTAAAATGAAAAATAACAATTTTAATGTGGAAATTAACCAAAAAAACGGTTATATAACATCGATTGTAAATAACGATGACAAGTATGAAATGAATTGGTGCACAAAAGAAAGCGTTCTTGATGTGAATTGTAACGATTTTGTGTTACCTATGGTGAAAAACATAGAAGCATACAAAGAAAAAATGCATATACCGGAAGGTGAATGGGGAAAAATTTACAAGAAAAATTGGGATCCCGATACGGGGATTTTCGATGAACAGGAAGAAAGAAAAATGAAGTTTGTTTCTTTTTCTGAGGAAGAAAACAAATGTATTTCAATTTATGAAAGTGACGAATTTTCCGTAACCGTTACCAGATATTTTAACGCTTTGGAAAATCTTGTTGAAAATTACAAAATAAAAAACACAACGCCTACCGTTATAACAATAAACAGGGACAATTTCGGAATTGAAGTTCCTTTTGCCGATAGTTATCCGAGTGGAAATGAATGTATGACAAACAGATGTAATACACATATTTGGTGCGGTCATAATGTTGCCTGGGTGAATGCACTGAAAATGGGGGATTCGGATATTAATCTCGGACTTTTTCTTACAAAAGGTGCAATAGATTGCTACGACCAAAATTTCTGCAAGGGACATTACAGAGGAAAGTTTATTCTTGAACCTGAAAGCTTATTATTGAACAGCGGTGAAGAATATGAGCTTGAATGGGAACTTTTTTGGCATAGTGGGACTGCGGATTTCTTTGAAAAAATAAAGAAATACAGTTCCTATATAGGAATTAGTGCAAAGCATTTTACAGTTTTCGGAAATAACCTATTGAATTTATCGTGATACCTTCAAAAGATGTTGTTCCCGTCATTACAATTGATGGTGAAAAAGTTGATTGCACAAAAACAGACAGCGGATATTTAGTTACGCATAATCCCCAAAAAAGAGGAGAGCACATTTTCAAAATTAAGATTGACAATGTTGAAACATGGGCAAAATTTACGGTAAAAGCGGATTTTAAAGAATTGGTTGAAAACAGAATTCGCTTTATCGTAAAAAATCAGCAATGCTTAGACAAAAAAAGCCCGTTATACGGCAGTTATATGGTTTATGACAACGACTACGACAGCCTTTATTTCGATTATGTAAATACAGACCATAACGCTTGCAGAGAAAGAACAAATATTGCACTTTTTCTTATGAAATATTTGCAAAAGAAAGAGGATAAGAAAGTACGAAAATCGCTTGAACTTTATATGGATTTTCTTTTCAGAGAATTTTATGAAGAAAAAACGGGAGAGGTATTTAATAACATAGGAAAACACAGTGAATTTTATCGTCCCTACAATGCTCCGGGAATTATGCTTGTTTTTTGTGAAATGTATCTTGTTACAAAGGAAGAACGCTACCTTGACAACGCTTATAGACTTGCTGAGGCTTTTTATGAAATCGGCGGTAAAAAATGTTATACAAACGGGCTTTCAATTGAAAAGGTTATAAATGCGTTTAAAGTTGCAGGACGTGAAAAAGAAGCGAAAAGACTTATGGAACTTTTTAAAACTCATACGGAAAATATTATTTCTCACGGAACGGACTATCCACCGCATGAGTGTAACTACGAGCAAAGTATTGTTGCACCTGCTTTACGTCATGTTGTGGATATGGGACTTATTGGCGGAGATAAAGAATATTATTTGGAAGAAGCAAAAAAACATTTAATTTGCTTGGAGCGTTTTTCGGGAATGCAACCCGATTACAGACTTAACGAGGTTGCCATAAGATGGTGGGACGACTATCATTTCGGAAAAAATAAAATGATGGGTGATACTTTGCCACACCATTTAAGCGTTCTTACTTCAAGAGGATATATTGCTTATTATAAATTGAGCGGTGAAAAAATTTGGCTTGAAAAAGCGGAAGAAGGTTTGCGTAATTGTATGTGCCTTATTGACGATGACGGAAGAGGGCACGCAGCGTATACATATCCCTACAAATTAAACGGAAAAAGAGGGGAATGCTTGGATCCGTGGTTCAACGACCAGGATTTGGTGCTTTACGATGCGTTGGACGCTTCGGAATTTTTCGATGTGTTTGAAATTTAGAAAATAAGAACAAAAAAGTAAAAAGCTTGTAATACTCAATTAAGGTAAAACAAGCTTTTTTTAATTATTTTTGCATTTCCTTGTCTGCCAAATCGCAAAATTTCTTTATAAGATTTGTTTCTTTCGGATTGTAAGGATTATGATTGGGGCGATAAAGGTCGTGAAACCATTTTGTGAAATCAAAATTATCGTAAGCCTTTGGATTTTCTTTGTAACTGTCCCATATCCAATTCCACGGCTCGAATGTCTGATATTTTCCTGCCACAAATCCCCAATTGTAGCAACCTATTTTTTCAAGGTAGAACAACGGAAACATAGCTTCAACTGTATTTTCTCCGCAACGGTTAAGCCACTCAGTGTTTATAATCGGTCTTCCGAACTTTTTAAGAATTTTTAATTCTTCTATGTTATTTTCATAGGAATTATAATTGTGGTAAGAAATTATGTCGGAATTTTCAAGTCCGAATTTTTCTATTTCTTTTAAGTTTTCAAGGTTTATCGACTGCGACCAAATTCCTATTGTAGACGGTTGTATGGGATCTATATCTCTGATTATTTCCAAAAATTTTTTTAAATGAGGCAAAGACATGGAATTTCTGTTTGAATTTCCCGGCTCGTTGAAAACATCCCACATAATAATTCTTTCATCGTTTTTATATTTTTTTACTAATTCTTCCACAAATACATAATATTTTTTTGCATATTCCGGTTCGTCAAGCAAGGAATAACCGGCATTGTTGAATGTTCCGTGCTGAGATACCTTTCTTCCACCGTGATAGCCCAAATCGACGTGTTGTTTTCCCAAATTCATACGTTTTAAAGCTTCTTCGTAGGGAGGCATGCAGTCGTTTCCCAAAACAACCATACAAGATATATTGTTTTGAGCGGCAAGCGTGATACATCTTTCAAAACGTTCCATAAATCCGTCGTGTTCTTTTTCCCATACTATAAATTCGGGAATAATTCGTATGGAATTATAACCAAGCTCTGCCATAAGTTTAAGCTCTTTTTTTGTTGTTTCAAAGCGTTCCTCAAATTCGTATTCCTGCCATTGGTCAATTCTGTTGGCACAGTCGGCGCTCATATAATTACAGCCTCTTATCCAAGAATTGGCATTATACCATTCCCAAGCTTTTTCTTTACTCCATTTCATAAAATAACCTACTTTCTTTTAATTATACTTTTTATAATAATTTTATTATAACACACTGCATATTGACATTCAAGCAATATTGTGATATAATTAAGCCAAAAGGTTAGGTGGTGATATTTGTGTTGTATTATCAAAAAGAAAATTTCAGCGGAACATACGATTTTCGTTGTCGATTTCACAATGATTTTATAATTGAAAGTCATATACATGAATACAGCGAGATATTGTATTGTCAAAAAGGAAATTGCGATATTTTGATAAACGGTAAAATGGTACATTTGGAAGATAACGAATTTGTTTTTATTCCTCCGAATTATATACATCAATACAATTTAGTCGATGTTGATGTAATATGCGCCGTATTTTCAAATGATTTTATACCGTTGTTTTTTAAATTTGCAAAAGACAAAAATTTAGTAATTACTAAGTTTGGGGCAGCGGAATTGAAAAATATTTTTGAAATGCTTCCCAAAATCGATAAAAGTAAAACAATTCTTATAATGGCTTACCTAAACTTAATATGCAATAAAGTGATTGAGAACGTTTTTTTTGAAAAACATACTTTTGCAGACGGTATTCTTTATCAAAATGTTATCTCATACTTACAAAAAAATTTTACTGAGGATATTTCATTAAAACAAATTGCGAATATTTTCGGATATAACAAAAAATATCTGTCAACTGTATTGCATTCGCTGACAGGTATGCATTTTTCCGACCTTACAGCTATGTACAGAGTGGAATATGCAAAAGAACTTTTAACAAAAAACAGTGAACTTTCCATTGCTGAAATTTCTGGAAAATGCGGATTTTCGGCTATCAATACATTTAACCGCCAATTTAAAAAATTAACTTCCATGACACCCACGCAGTATAGAAAGTTGTATTCACTTACTGAAATTTAGGTTGTAAAAAGCTTGTTATACCAATTAAGGTAAAACAAGCTTTCTATTTGGTAAAATAATTGATCGATTATATTTTTTAGTATGCAACGCCTTGCGCTTTCATAGCATCTGCAACTTTAAGGAAGCCCGCAATGTTTGCACCTGCAACCAAGTTGCCCTCGCAACCGTAATCTTTAGCTGCTTTTGCTGCATTATGGTAAATATTAACCATAATAGTTTTAAGTTTAGCGTCAACTTCTTCAAATGACCAGCTCAATCTTTCGCTGTTCTGTGACATTTCCAAACCGGAAGTAGCAACACCGCCGGCGTTTGAAGCTTTTGCGGGAGCAAAGATTATGCCGTTTTTCTGCAAGTATTCGATAGCATCGGGAGTTGAAGGCATATTTGCACCCTCAGCAACACAGAAGCAACCATTTGCAACGAGAGCTTTTGCATCGTCTAAAAGAAGTTCGTTTTGAGTTGCGCAAGGAAGAGCGATGTCACATTTAACTGTCCAAACGCCTTTTCCTTCATAATATTTAGCATTGGGGTGGTAGTTGATGTATTCTTTAATTCTTTTTCTTTCAACTTCTTTAATCTGTTTTACTGTATCGAGTTTAATTCCGTCTTCGTCTACGATGTAGCCGTTTGAATCGGAAAGTGTAATAACTTTAGCACCCAACTGCTGTGCTTTTTCACAAGCGTAAATAGCAACATTACCTGCACCTGAAATAGCAATTGTTTTGCCAACCAAAGTGTTATTGTTGTTTTTGAGCATTTCTTCTGTAAAGTAGAGAAGTCCATATCCTGTAGCTTCAGTTCTTGCCAAAGAACCGCCGTAGGTAAGACCTTTACCAGTAAGAACACCGGTCCATTCGTTTCTTAAACGTTTGTACTGACCGAAAAGATAACCGATTTCTCTTGCACCAACACCGATGTCACCTGCAGGAACGTCTGTATCGGCACCGATATGTTTGGAAAGCTCTGTCATAAAGCTTTGGCAGAATCTCATAATTTCGCCGTCTGATTTACCTTTGGGGTCGAAGTCGGAACCACCTTTACCACCGCCCATAGGAAGTGAAGTAAGAGCGTTTTTGAAAATCTGTTCAAATCCCAAGAATTTGATAACGGATTGATTTACCGTTGGGTGAAGTCTTAAACCGCCTTTGTAAGGTCCGATTGCACTGTTAAACTGAACTCTGAAACCTCTGTTTACTTGAACTTTGTTGTTATCGTCAACCCAAGATACTCTGAAAGTGATAATTCTTTCGGGTTCTACGATTCTGTCAACAACGCCTGCTTCAACAAGATCTGGTCTTTTTTCGATTAAAGGCTGGATTGTCTCCAACACTTCACCTACCGCCTGTAAAAATTCAGGTTCGTTAGGATTTTTTTCAACTGTGTGTTCATACACACCTTTAAGATAAGAATTTGTGATGTTCATACCCTTTTTCTCCTTAAATATATAGCATAAATTTTTTCTATGCTATATTATAC
>CAYPIJ010000117.1:0-6272 GCA_964410755.1 uncultured Oscillospiraceae bacterium
CTTTAAAACCTCTTCAAAAAAAATTACGGTTTGTGGGCAAGAAACTTACGATGTTCAAAAACTTTTAATGGAATGTTCAATGCTTATTACTGATTATTCCAGTGTTTTTTTCGATGCTGCATATTTGAATAAGCCTGTTTTATACTATCAATTTGACGAAAAAGAATTTTATTCCTACCATTACAATAAAGGTTATTTTAATTTTGAAAAAGATGGTTTCGGTCCTGTTTGCAAAGATGAAAAAAGCCTTATTTTCGAAATTGAAAATTGTTTTTCAAAGGGAATGAATATGGAAGAAAAATATGAAAAAAGAACTGAAGATTTTTTTGAATTGAGAGATGACAAAAATTCAAAAAGAATTTTCGATGCAATTTGTAATTTGTCGTAAATTGGACTAAAAAGAAAATAATTGAAAAAATCTTTGTATTAATATTGCATTTTTAAAATTAATGTGTTATAATTATAGTGAGGTTTTATAAAAATATCGCAAGATAATTTAATTACACATAAAAAAAGTGAATAATTGAAAATGACGCTTATCTTGTGAATTTTTAAAAACAAGATAAGTGTTTTTTAATAAAAAAGAAGGTATTTATAATATGAAAAGAAAATTCATGAGATTTTTTACAAATCTTTTTATAATAATGACAATATTGTTAAACTACGGTTTGCCTTTTACATCGCAAAACTGTGCGTATGCAAAAAATGACAACGTTCGACAGAAAATTAAAGTCGGTTTTTTTGCTTTTGACGGCTATCATATTACCGATGACGACGGAAACAGAAGCGGTTACGGTTACGATTTTTTGCGTATGGCAACACGATATTTAAACGTTGATTTTGAATATATCGGCTATAATAACAGTTGGGTCGATATGACTGATATGCTTGAAAACGGTGAAATTGACTTAGTTACTTCGGCACAAGCTACATTTGAACGTACTGAAAAATTTGCTTTTTCAAAGCCGATAGGGAAAAGCAGTGCCATACTTACCGTAAAAAACGATAATACGGATATTGTGGATTTCGATTATTCAACATATAATGGTATGAAAGTCGGATTGCTTTACGGAAACAGTCGTAATGACGATTTAAAGGAATATGCAAACGAAAATAAATTTTCATACACACCGGTATATTTTGAATTGACTTCCGATATGGAAGCGGCTTTGCAAAAGGGGGAAGTTGATGCACTTTTAACAAGTTCTTTAAGAAAGACTTCGGAAGAAAGAATTTTAGACTCCTTTGCCATACACGATTTTTATGCAATGGTAAGAAAAGACGATATTGAACTTTTGGATAAAATAAACTATGCCATAGACCAGCTTAATGCAACGGAAGGTGATTGGCAAAGTGAGCTTGAAAATAAATATTACACCCATTACGGTAATAGACATATTGAATTTACACAGCGTGAAAAAGAGCTTATTGAAGAATACAGCAACGGAAAAAAGAAACTTGTAATTTCCGCTTGTCTTGATAAAAAGCCTTATGCATATTCTGAAAACGGAAAAGCAAAAGGAATTTTGTTCGACTATTTTGATCAATTGGCAAAATATGTAGGTGTGGATTATGAAATAATTACACCTAAAGACCGTGTAGAATATACGCAGTGGTGCGATAATTTGAAAATGGATATATCCCTTGACGGTAGATTTTTGAATGTCAAACAAATTGAAGATAAACAAAGAACAGTTACACCACCTTATGCCGTTATGCGTTTGGCTGTTGTAACGAGACGTGATTTTGACGGTGAAATAGGAAAATTGGCTGTTGCTGACGCACAAGGACCTTTTGGCATTGAATCCGGCTTTGCACCAAATGCAACGCAAGTTGATTTTCCCACAAGAGAAGCTGCTATGCGTTCTGTTTTGGACGGAAAAACAGATGCTACGGTTGTTTATCTCTATACAGCTCAACAATTTGTTAATCAAGACGAAAGAGGGCTTTTAACTTATACCATACTTGCAGAACCTACATATGACTACCATTTGGCAATTACTCCAAATATAAGCCACGAATTTGCCGGTATATTCACAAAAGCAATGTATGCAATGCCTGTTGGACTTTTTGAAGAAATTGCATCTCTATACACAAGCTATAAAGCAAAAAATGTTGATGCTGTTACTTGGATAAGAATTTATCCTCTTTATGCGGTTGCAATTTGCACAGTTTTCTTCTTGCTTTGTATTTTTATCGTGTTGTTCTATGAAAAAAGAAAGCGTGCAATTGTTCTTCAAAAAGCTGCGGAAAAAGCTGATAAGGCAAATATGGCAAAAAGCGAATTTTTGGCAAATGTATCTCATGATATAAGAACGCCCATGAATGCCATTGTAGGAATAACATCTTTGATGGAACAAGAAAATAACATTTCGGATAAATTGAAAATTTATATTGAAAAAATACGACTTTCATCTCAACATTTGCTGGCACTTATAACCGATGTTTTGGATATGAGTAAAATTGAAGCAAACGAAGTTTTGCTTGTTAATGACCCATTTTTCTTAAATGAACAAATTGAACAAGTAACAGATATTGTTTGTGCACAAGCTTTGGAAAAAGCACAACATCTTGAATATCAATACAATAAGGTTGTTCACAGAAATCTTGTTGGTGATAGTTCTCGCATACGTCGTATACTTATAAATATCCTTTCAAATGCGGTTAAATATACCCCCAAAGGCGGAAACATTGAATTTGATATTGACGAAATTCCGACAGAAAATGAAAATCGTGCAAAATTCAAATTTATGATTACGGATAACGGTGTAGGAATGACCGAGGAAGTTTTGGAACATATTTTCGAACCTTTTACAAGAGGTGAAGCTTCTGTTACAAATAAAATTCACGGAACAGGATTGGGAATGCCAATTGTAAAAAGCATGGTGGATTTAATGGACGGCGATATTGTTGTAAAATCGAAGAACGGTGTTGGAACACAGGTTTCGGTTACCATTGAATTTGAAATCGACAGTAACGCAGATGAACTTGAGAAAGAAATTGATAAAATTGAAGATTATTCCGAAGAAAGAATGGAATATTTAAGCGGAAAGCGTTTCTTGTGTGCCGAAGATAATGAGCTTAACGCTGAAATTTTGGTTGAAATGCTAAAAATATACAATGCAAATTGCACTTTGTGTTGCGACGGAAAAGAGCTTGTGGAAAAATTCGAGAAAGCTAAACCGAATGAATACGATGCAATTCTTACGGATATTCAAATGCCAAATATGAACGGTTTGGATGCATCAAGAGAAATCAGAAAGGGAAAAAATCTCGAAGGTAAAACCATTCCCATTATAGCTATGACGGCAAATGCATTTACGGAAGACATAAAAAGGAGCTTTGAAGCGGGAATGAACGGGCATATTGCCAAACCCATTGATTTGAATGTTTTGGTTAAAACTTTGAAAAAAGCTTTTGCAAACAAATCGCAAACAAACAAAGAAATAACGGAGGATAAATATAATGTCGGAAAATAATGAAAATATTATAAAAAAGAAAATATTAATAGCTGATGACTCCGAAATGAACAGAGAATTGCTAACCGATATTTTGGGAGATAAATATGATTACATCTATACCTCCGACGGTGAAGAAACCATAAAAGTTTTGTCGGAAAATGTCGGTGTCGATATACTTTTGTTGGATATGAATATGCCTAAAGTAAGCGGTATGCAGGTTTTGAAAACAATGCGTGAAAGAAATTGGCTTGAAGAAATTCCCGTTGTTATCATTTCTGCGGAAAGTGATGTTAATTTTGTTAAAAACACATTTTATTTGGGCGCCACCGATTACATAATAAGACCTTTTAACGCTTTTCTTGTTCAACACAGAGTAAAAAATACTCTTATGCTGTATTCACAGAAAAAGCAACTTGTGAAAATGGTTGAAAGCCAAGTTTTTCAAAGAGAAAAAATCAATAATATGCTTATTACCATATTCAGTCATGTTATTGAAAGTGTCAACAGCGAATCGGGCAGTCATACGCTCAACGTTCAAACAATTACAAACTTACTTTTGAAAAAACTTGTTACAATAACCGACAAATATAAACTTTCTGAAGAAGATATTTCAATCATTTCTTCAGTTTCTTCACTTCACGACATTGGAAAAATCACAATCCCAGACTATATTTTAAATAAACCTGGTAAGCTTACGAGTGAAGAACGGGAAATAATGAAAAAGCACACCGTAAACGGTGACGAATTTTTGAAAAATATTTCAATAGACCAAAACGAACCTTTAATTATAACAGCTCACGAAATTTGCCGACATCACCACGAGCGATATGACGGAAAAGGTTATCCCGATGGACTTAAGGGAGATGAAATTCCAATTTCCGCACAAGTTGTTTCCATTGCCGATGTTTACGATGCTTTAACAAGTGAAAGATGTTATAAAAAAGAATTTTCACATGAAAAAGCAGTCCAAATGATTTTAAACGGAGAATGCGGAAGCTTTAATCCTCTCATTTTAAGAGCATTTAGAGAAGTTGCCGACGAAGTGTATTTTAATTTGACTGTAAATGACGGTGAGTATGATATAGAAGAAAATTCCTATATTTTATCACAAGAGGCTTTTGCAAACGAAAACTTATCTGTCGGAGAGCGTTATGACGATATTGTGCAAACCGAGAGAACAAAGAAAGAATTTTTTGCCGATATGTCTTACGGTATTCAGTTTGAATACGATGCTGTTTTGAAAAATGTATTGTATATCAGATATTTAAACGAAAATAAGGAAGAAGTTCTTTTGCAAAGTGAACTTACTCACCTTTTAAACGAAAAAGATTGGAATGAACTTAACGAAAAAATCAATAAAACCACGAAAGAAAATCCTTATGTTGAAATGACTGTTCTTGTTCCCATTAACAGCAATTTTAGGTGGTATAATCTTAATGTAAGAACAATTTGGGGAAATCACAACGGTTCTTATGTTGGAATAATTGGTCAATTTACCGATATACACGAAAGCATAATTAAAAAGTGTAATGATTTCCTTTTTGATGATAAAAACGTTAGTGGTGAAAAAATACTTTCAATGTGCGATATATTTGATGTTGTTCGTATTGTAAATCCGAGAACTTGCGAAACAATGAAAGTGGATAAGGAGGGCGGAATAATACCGACGGGACAAAAATGCTTTGAAATGTGGAACAGAAAAGAAGCTTGTAAAAACTGCACTTCTTCTGTGGCATTGGATAATAAAAAATGGATGAGTAAGCTTGAAATTAAAGACAGCCTTGTTTATTCCGTTCTTTCCAGATATGTAAAATTTGAAGATGAAAATCTTGTTTTGGAAGTTGCTTTTTGCATTGACGATTCTTTTGAGAAATCACATGACGAAATAGGATTTTATCCCGACAGTATGGCACTTAAAAATTACTATCGTGACACTTTAACAAAAACTTATTCAAGAGCATACCTTGAAAGCTTTATGCCGAATTTGGAAAACGCAAAAGGTGTTGCAATAGTAGATATTGATGAATTTAAGAGCATAAATGATAATTACGGTCATATTGTGGGAGATGCAGCTTTGAAACATATTTCAAAAATCATTAAAGAATCAATAAGAAAAGAAGATGTTTTAATTCGTTACGGCGGTGACGAGTTCTTACTTATATTTGACAATATAACGGAAAAAGATTTTTTTGAAAAACTTACAGAGATTAAAGAGGCTGTACACGATTCTGTATTAAGCGAATATCCCAAAGTAAAACACGAAATAAGCATAGGTGGTGCATACTGTGTATACCCCTTTGATAAGACGATAGATGTGGCTGATAAAGCTATGTACAAGGATAAATTCAAGAATAAAAAGTGGGGGGGGGGTACTAACCGATGAAAATTAAGGATTTTTTTGAAGAATTAGGCGGAAATTACGAAGAAATTATAGGAAGAATACCGAGCGAAAGCATACTTGAAAAGTTTGTTAAAAAGTTTCCGGGAGATAAATCTTTTGAAGCTTTGGAAAAAGCTTTTGAAGAGGGAAATGTGAAAGAAGCTTTTTTGGCTTCTCATACTTTAAAAGGTGTTGCCGATAATCTCGGTATGGGAAAATTGGCAAAGACAGCATCGGAATTAACCGAAAAATTGCGTAATGCGACTTTTCTTCCGGAAGAAAAGAGCTTTTTTGAAGTCAAAAAAGCTTATGAGTTGACTGTTAAAAAGATTTCTGAGCTTGATTAACAGGCAAAAATGCGTTTTTTTCAAAGAAAAAACAAAAAATATTTAAAAATTAATAAAAAATACTTGACAAACAGTATTTTATGT
>CAYPIJ010000118.1:0-6198 GCA_964410755.1 uncultured Oscillospiraceae bacterium
CGGTACGTTTACCGTAGTTGACAAAGAAACTGTTGGTGCCACAATAACAAGAAATGTAACTTGCTATGAAAATGGTGGTTCAACTGAAAGAATCAAAGAAAGAACATATTCTTACAAAACTCTAAAAGATGCGGTAAGTGATGCACAAGATGGTGATAAAATTACTTTGCTAGATAATGTTACAATTGATGTAACTGACAAAGGGTACGTCTACTATACAACAATTGATGGTAAGAAATTGACAATTGATCTTAACGGTAAGAATATTGATTGGAATATACAGTATGATACTCCTGACCGTAATGATTGGGACGTAGTTTTTCTCATAAATAATGGAGCCGATGTAACTATTACAGGAAACGGAAAAATTGATTGTGATTTTGGAGCAGGTAGTCACGGTTCACTTGCTTTTTTAAAAGGTGGTTCAAAACTCACTATTGAAAATGGTGAATTTACTTCAGACGATAATATAGTATTTATCTATAATGGTGGTGGTGAAGTAGTAGTTAATGACGGTAAATTCAGTTCATCAAAATTACCTAGTGGAGAGCCATATTTATTAAATGTTGCAGGTTCAGCTATGAGTGATGACAAAAAGTTCACTGTTAAAGGTGGAACCTTTGTTCATTACGATCCTAGTAATTCAAACGATGGTAATAAAGTTGCTTCAGGTTATACCGTAGCAAAAAATGGTAACGAATATACTGTTGTTCCCGAAACACTTGCAGAGAGTGTTAAAGTTTCATTGGAACCTGTTGTATCAGCGAATGAAGACGAAAAAATTTATGACCTCTATCTTGAATCCACAGACGGTGGTACAATTAAACGTTTAACATCTGCACAGCTTGCTTTGAAAATGACAACTGAAGAAGGTGACTTGGATTTAGTTGTAAGCGGAACAAGTAACATAAACGTTGGAGAAGAAAATGGAGTATATCTCTTCAACTACAATGGTATAACAGCTACAGAAGAAACAAACTTGAAAATTAAACTTGGTCAAGTTAAAGTAACAGGTTATGGTAAATTTAAACTTGGTTTTGATACTGAAAAAACAAATCAGGCTCATACAACAGCTAACGTGGATAACCTTGTAAGAGATTATGCTTATGCGAACAGCACACTTGCATTGCCTGAAACTATTGAAGAAACAATCGCAGTTGCTACACGTGACCTTACAATTGACGTTATATTCCCGAATGCTGTAGAAGATAACAAATTTGCATATCAGGATATGACTGTTACAATTAAAGGTAGAGGCGTAAACAAAGAAATCAAACTTGGTACAGACGAAACAGCAATGGTAGAAGGTAAATATACAATAACTGAAGAACTTGTTAAAAATATACCGTACACAGTTACAATTTCAGGTGCAGGTTACAGAACTGCAAGCTACACAGTTACAATGAAAGAAGACAAAAACTTGTGCTTCTGGAATAACGTTATGACAACTGCAAAAGCAGTTGAAGAAGGCAAAGATTCTTCTGCTAAAAAGGCAACATTCCTTGCAGGTGAAATCGTAAAAGACGGAAAAATCAACATTTACGACTTGTCGGCAGTTGTTTCATACTTTGGTGCTGAAGCAACAGAAAACGAAAAAGAAAATGGTTGGGATTTTGCAAAATACGACTTGAACCGTGACGGAAAAGTTGATTCAAAAGACGTTGCATACGTTCTTGCATCATTCAATAACTAATTTTTAGTAAATTTAAAAAAAGAGACGGCGGATTTTCCGCCCCTCTTTCAAAGAGCATAACGGTTTTTCGATTAAATCGAGAGATACACTCCGCTCGGACCGATGTCCTCGGTCGGTATGACAAAAAGGGAACGGCATCGCCTTTTTTTAGGTGTCATTTCGACTAAGGTTGCAACGCAACCGCACGGAGAAATCCCCCGAGTTTAGCCAATATGTTGGCACAAAGTAAAGTCTTCCCCTTGAGGGGAAGAAAGCGAACGAAGTGAGCAAGATGAGGTGTAGCTTTCGTAAGAAAGCGTTATTGAAACACAAAGATATTATAAATTTTCTTTGCTTATCGTTTAACGGTTGCCGTTGGCAACCTACACCTCATTCGGCACGCTGTCGTGTGCCACTTTCCCCTCAAGGGGAAAGCATTAACGATTGTGCAAACATCTCTATTGTACGAATGGGATTTCTCCGTGCAGTCACGCACGAGTGCGTTCCTTTAGTCGAAATGACAACATAAACACGTGGGATTTCTCGGCTACGGTGGAAATGACAACAAAAACAATAAAAAAGTATGCTTTTTGAAAGAGGAATAACTCTTGCAAATATATTTTAATGAAAAAAGGAGACTTAGAAAAACATGCAAAGAAGGAAAATACTATCATTATTATTAAGTCTTGCGCTTATAGCAAGTTGTGTGCCGGCAAATTTTGCTTTTGCCGAAGATATTGACGAAAGAACACAACGAACTGCGTATATATATGCACATCAAGGCGAAAATCCTAAGGTGACGACTGAAGCGAGCACAGTTTATACAAATGAAAAAACAGATATATACTTTGCTGTGGATAATCCCAATAAGGGCAATTATTTGAAACCGGAAAATGACGATAAAACGGAAAATGAATTAATTGCACAAACGAAAATAACGGCAAAGGCAAAAGCGGAAGCGGAAGCCGACGAAAAAGGTCTTGAGGGCGAAAACAGAGAAAAATATATTGCAAATAAGGTTAGCGAAGCTGTTGCATTGGCACGTCATACGGAGCCACAGTTTGATATGAACGGATATTCACTTACCATATATTTTGATTCTGCATTTTTTGAATATGCTGATCCAAATTCCGAAGAACCTATAGATTATAGGGTTCCCGGCAATTCATTTTCAACAAGCGGAAGTGAAGATGTTGAGGTTGGCGGTTCGAATATTGCAGCACCGTCAAGCGTTGGTTATTACGTAAGAACAAACAGAAAAGGCACAAAAAATATAGACGGAAAAGAGTATAGTTATGCGACTATAACCGTATTTTTCAGCGGTGGATTTGTTCCGCAGAAGAAAGACGGTGAATTTGCGTACAATTTGTGTAGATTGCCACTTAAAACAACGAGTAAAAAGGGCAGTACAACAGTATTTTTCGACACAAGCGGAGAAACAAACGATAAGACGAAAACTCTTGAATTATTTGCAAAGAACAATTCCGATAAATTGGAAGAACAGACATTTGGCTACAGGGCATACGACGGTGGTTCTCATACAGTTGTAATTGAGGATAAGTCCAGACCTGCAGCACCGTGGGCAACTCCCGAACAAGGAGATTATACAACAACACAGAATGTAATTCTTAATGCTGAAAGCGGTTGTGAGATATGGTATTCAGTTAATGGTGGGGAAGAAGAAAAATTTGATAAATCCAATCCTATTGAAATCAGTGTGTCTTCCGTAATTTCTTGCTATGCAAAAAGAAGTGACGGACAAAAAAGCAATACGGTATCATTTAAGTACAATATTTTGCCGAAATCACCGTTTTTGTTTAGGGAAATAGAAAACAAAAAAGAGCTTATAACAAATAATTACAATGAAAATGATGTTTTCAAAGTTTATGTGTCGGACAAGGCTATATTTGGAAGTATTGAAGCCGACCATGAAATTTATTACACATTTTCAAACTCACCTAAAGAAAATTATAAAACAGAGTGGCAAAAAATAGATCCTCGTTATCCTTACATTGATATAACGAAAAAAACGACGGTTCGCTTGATTACAAGAAAAAATAATGAGTATACGGACGAAATTTCGGACGTTGCAACGTATTATTTGGGAGTGAGACCGTCAGCACCTGTTGCAAACCCCGTCGGGGGAGAATTTAGCGAAATGATGATTGGTGTTGAGCTTAGTGCAACACCGCAAAATGCTGAAATTTACTATACTTTGGACGGTAGTGACCCAAAAGACGAAACAAATTTGAACAGAGTTAAGTATAGCGGTAAAATTCCGCTTTCAAAGGATACTACGGTAAGAGCCGTTTCAAAATATGACGGAATTTACAGCGATAATGCATCGTTTAACTATGTTTTTGTTGGTGATACGGACTTTGGTGTGAACGCTTTTTATCCGTCGGGAACTTATGAGGGCAGTGTAAACGTAACACTTACACCAAATAACCCAAATAATACAATTGAATATTCCTTTAACGATAAAAATCACTTTACACCATATACAAAAACACTTACAATTGACGAAGATACGGCAATTTACGTTAGAGTTTCAAACGGAACACAAACTGTTGTACATGATATTCCGTTTAGATATGTTATTAAGCCGTCGGCTCCGAAATTTGCACCTGAAACAACGCAATTTATAGACGAAAATTATGTTACAATTTTCACACCCGACAGCACAACGGAAACAACAAGTAAATATACACTTTACTATACGTTGAACGGTAGCGACCCTACAAATGCCAACAATGCAGATAGAATAAAAGCAGACGATGTGTCGGATACGGCAAAGATAAAAATAACAAAATATACCGTTGTTAAGGCTGTTGTTTTGAAAAACGGGACTACATATTCAGATGTGGTTACACATACTTACGACATAGTAAACAAAAAGCCTGCAGTACCGAAAATGACGCTTGAATCCGGTAGTTATACAAGAAAAGTAAATGACGAAATCGGCTTTAAATCGGAATTTTTGCCTGTTGCAGGTGCAAATACAAAAATTTATTATACAATAAGTAATGAGGGTAAATTTAAGCCCGACCCGACACCTACAGATGGAATACTTTATGACAATAATCCAATAGAAGTGAAAGGACACACAATAATAAAAGCAATTGCGGTGAATGTTTTCGGTGAAAAAAGCGATGTTGCACTTTTTGACTATATTGTAACTCCCGAAACACCTATTGCACCACCGTCTGCAACAATAAATGCAACAAAATTGCCTGTTATTCCTGTGAAAACAGTAAAAGGCAGTACAGTAAAATATGCAATAGACAGCAGTAACGAAGTAAGCTTTAAATGCGATGACGGAATTTTCTATATTGACTTACAAACAGGAAATCCGTACAAAGATGAAGTGTGCCAAGAACCAATCGGAGAGGGAATTGGCGTAAACGGAAACTTTACAGATTCCGCAACATTGAAAATTAAGGCAGAACTTGATAAAGTTGAAAGTTTGGAAAAAATTTATGAATATAAATTAACAGACGATGATACAAAGCTTGCGGCACCTTACGCAGACAAGGAAACAGGCGTTTATGAAGAAATAAAGGCAGATGAAGATGGCAGTTTGCTCCTTGTAAAGCTGTATTCTTTAAATGACGGTGATACAATTCAGTATAAATTCAATAATGAGCAAGATTGGAATGATTATACAGACGGTACAGACGTAAAAATTAAGGAACACACGATTTTGCAGATAAGAAGTGCAAAAGACGGAAAATACAGTAATGTTGAAAGCTATGTTTACGATTTTATTCCGCTTGCACCGATTATAACAAAGGAATCGGGACGTTATTTGTTGGGTGAAACACAAACCACGGAAATTAAGTTTGACACAAGAGCACCGCAGGATAAAATTGATAATGATTACGAAATTTGGTATCGCAGAAGTGAGGACAAAAAAGATTATGAGTACACCGATCAAATAGAATTCAACACTTCAACTTCCTTGAAGGCTTATGTTAAAAACAAGACAACGGGAAAAGTAAGTAAGAATACAATTAAGTATTACATAATCGAGCCCGAAACATCTTCAACGGGCAAGCCCGAAATCGCTGAACCTTATAAAGCAAATAAAATTAACGCATCACTTTTAAGCACAGGCGAATATGCAAAGGGAATAAAGTTTGTTTCTGCAAATAATGAGGGTAAAATTTACATAAAGTATACTTATACTTTAAAAGATGTGGTTGATAGCAGTCCCGAGATATCCAGAGAGTATAACAATATTCCAATAATGGTAAATCCCGCAATGACAAGCATTACAATTGATGCATGGTATGTTGACAGTGAGGGAAGAAAAATCCCCGACAGTGATATGGAAACACACAACATTATTTTTGAACACACCGATAATGGTAGCGGTAGCGGAAACACAGGCGGAGGAAGCTCCGGCGGTGGTGGCGGAAGTCACACCATAGACAAAACAAGAAAATACACAAAGGATATGTTCGGAAACGAACACCCCACGCACATAAGCTATATTAAAGGCTATCCAGACGGAAGCGTAAGAC
>CAYPIJ010000119.1:0-6118 GCA_964410755.1 uncultured Oscillospiraceae bacterium
CTATCATTTGTTTTTTTCAAAACATCATTTCAGCAAAAACCGAGAAATACACTCGGTTTCGGGCGGATATTATCTGCCCCTACGATAATGATAATATTCCAATTAGGCAAAAAATAGAGAATTTGAGGAAAATCACATTCTCATTTTTGTTTATTTTATGTATTCAAGCCATTCAAGCATAAGCTTTGTCCACTTTGAAACATGTTTGTTTTCTGTTGGAAACGATAAATCCGCTTCGTTTCTTAAAGCAAGACCCAAACCGTGAATACCGTGAGGGAAAATATGAAGCTCAGCCGAAATGCCTTTTGCTCTCAATGCTCTTGCATAGTCCAAACTGCTAACAGCAGGAACAGCCTGATCGTTTAAGGTGCACCAAATAAAAGCAGGCGGTGTTTTTTCAGAAACAATAAGTTCAGGTGTTACGCTTTCCGCAAGCTCAGCATATTTTTCACCCAACAAATTTATACCGGAACCAATATGTGCATCATTTACGCCAATAAGCTTAATTACAGGATAGCACAAAATCTGTGAATTTGGGATAAAATCCTCTTTGTCTATATCGTCCGCACCTTCAAAATCAATTTTATCGAAATATGTAGATGTAAGTGCAGCCAAATGTCCCCCTGCGGAAGACCCCATTATTGCAACCTTATTTTTATCAATTCCAAATTTTTCGGCATAAAAACGAACGTAACGCATTGCTCTTCTTGAATCGAGCAAAGGCAACGGAAAACGATGTGGTGAAACTCTGTAATCAACAACAAAAGCATCAATACCGTTTTCGTTTAAATAGTTGGCATAGCCCTCACCCTCGTGAGGAGCACGACAGCAATAACCACCTCCAGGAAGAATTACAACACTCCAGAGGCTTGTTTTGTTTTCAGATTTATAATATGTGATTTTGGGGATTTCCTCGCACATACCGGGCGTGTTATCCCATAAATTATAAGTTTCTTTTTTCATAATATTTTACCTCTTAATTATCTGCACTCAAAAGTTTTTCGGAACGATCAGCCGTAATAAGTGCTTCCACAATAGCATCGATATTACCGTTCATAATGCTTGGCAATTGCTGAATTGTAAGACCTATTCTATGGTCGGTAACACGTCCTTGCGGATAATTGTAGGTTCTTATTCTTTCGGATCTGTCACCTGTTCCAACCTGTGATTTTCTTTCTGCCGCAATTGCACTTTGCTGTTTTGCAAGCTCCATATCGTAAAGCTTTGAACGGAGCATTTTCATTGCCATATCCTTGTTTTTAAACTGAGATCTTTCATTTTGGCAAGCAACAACTATTCCCGTTGGCTTATGGGTAATACGGATTGCGGATTCGGTTTTGTTGACGTGCTGACCGCCTGCACCGCTTGAACGATATGTGTCAATTTCCAAATCGTCGGGGTTGATTTCAACTTCAACGTCTTCAACCTCAGGCAAAACCGCAACTGTAACGGTTGATGTGTGTATTCTTCCGCCAGATTCGGTTTCGGGAATACGCTGTACTCTGTGAACACCGCTTTCAAATTTCAATTTTGCGTAAACACCCTTTCCCTCAATGGAAAAAGTGATTTCTTTAAAACCGCCTATTCCGATTTCGGTTTGTGAAATTATTTCTGTTTTAAAACGGTTATTCATAGCATACATTGAATACATTCTGTAGAGATCGCCTGCAAAAAGTGCGGCTTCGTCACCTCCTGCACCTGCACGAATTTCAACAATAACGTTTTTGTCGTCGTTTACATCTTTCGGCAACAAAAGAACCTTGATTTCTTCCAAAATTTCCTCGCACAAGTCTCTTTTTTCGTAATATTCGATTTCCGCAAGGTCTTTAAGCTCCTTGTCGGTTTCGGTTTCTATCATTTCTTTTGCACCGTCTCTGTCGTCGGCACTTTTTTTGTATTCTTGATATTTCTCAACAATAGGAGTAAGGTCGGAAATTTCTTTCATAACCTCTTTAAAAAGTTCTTGGTCGTTAATAACATCAGGGTTCGCCGCTTTCTTGTTCAGTTCGTTGTACTTTTCTTCCATAAATCGGAGTTTTTCAATCATTGTATACTTTTCCTTCCTCAATCTACTTGTTTTTTAGCTGTGAATTTCAAATATTCGTTTATAAACGAATCAAGTTCCCCATCCATAACAGCATTTACATTACCTGTTTCGCAGTTCGTTCTATGGTCTTTAACCATACTGTATGGGTGAAAAACATAAGAACGAATCTGACTTCCCCAACCTATATCAAGCTGTTCGCCCTGTAAATCCTCTATTTTTTCCTTATGTGCTTGTTCTTTAAGTTCCATAAGCTTCATATAGAGCATCTTCATTGCTGTGGCACGGTTTTTATGCTGTGACCTTTCGTTTTGGCACGACACAACAATACCGGTGGGAATATGTGTAATACGAATTGCCGATTCGGTTTTATTGATGTGCTGTCCCCCTGCTCCGCTTGAACGATAGGTATCAACTTTCAAGTCGTCGGGATTAATATCTATTACCTCATCATCGCTTATTTCGGGCAAAACGTCCAAAGATGCAAAGGAAGTATGTCGTCTGCCTGAAGCATCGAAAGGCGAAATTCTCACAAGACGGTGCACACCTTTTTCGCATTTTAAATAGCCGTAAGCTTTGTCACCGCTTACAAGAAATGTAACGCTTTTTATTCCGGCATCGTCACCCTCCAAATAGTCGAGAGTTTCAACCTTGTAGCCATGCTTTTCGGCCCAACGCAAATACATTCTGTAAAGCATTTGAACCCAATCCTGTGCTTCTGTTCCGCCTGCTCCTGCGTGAAGTGACAAAATTGCATTATTGTCGTCATATTCACCGCTCAAAAGAGTTTCCAAAGTCATATTTTCAAGCTTTTCACAAAGTTCTTTTTCCGTTGACAAGGCTTCTTTTTCCATTTCTTCGTCTTCCTCGTCACCGGAAAGCTCAATAATAGCTTCAATATCTTCAAGCATGGAATTAAGCTTTTCAAATTCTTCTATTTTGTTCTTTTTGTTTTTCAATTGCTGTAAAACTTTTTGTGAATTTTCGGGATCTTCCCAAAAATCGGGGGCTGTTGTTTTTTCGTCAAGTTCTTTAACATCATTTTCCAATTTAGGAACGTTAAAGTGAATCCCTCAATTCTGCAATTTGCGTTTTTCTGTCGTTAATTCTTGATTTCAATTCTTCCAGTTCCAACAAATTTCTCACATCCTTTTAATTAATTTATATTTTTATTAATCTTCATTCATTCCACAACATTTTTTATATTTTTTTCCGCTTCCGCAAGGGCATGGATCGTTTCTGCCGATTTTATTTTTAACTCTTACGGGCTTCTTTTCTTCACTGCCGTCATCTCCGTGAGATGCGTTTGTGGGTTTAGCAACTTCTTCTCTTTCAATAGGCTTTTGCATTGTAACGTTAAGCACCATTTTTGCGGTATCTTCGGAAATTGATTTTGTCATTGCGTTAAACATATCGTAACTTTCGTACTTAAATTCCAAAACAGGGTCTTTTTGACCATAGGCACGAAGTCCGATACCGTTTTTAAGCTGATCCATATCGTCAATATGAGCCATCCATTTCGAGTCAACATTTCTCAAAAGTACAACTCTTTCGATTTCTCTCATTGCCTCGCTGCCAAATTCTTGTTCTTTGCTTTCGTATTTTTCAATTGCAAGGTCACAGATTATGTTTGTAAGAGAATCCTTTGTTAAAACTTCCATATCGTCATCTGTAATTTCGAAAGGCTTATCTTCTGTTGTGTAAACATTATTTACATAATTAACGATTCCTTTAATGTTCCAATCGTCGGGATATTCGGAATAACCGCAATATTCATTGACAGTTCCTTCAACACTTTCTCTTATACTTTTTATGATAACATCTTTCAAATCTTCTCCGTCCAAAACTCTTTGACGTTCTTTATATATGATTTCTCTTTGTTGATTCATAACATCGTCATATTCCAAAACGTGTTTTCTTATTGAATAGTTTCTGCCTTCAACATTTCTTTGTGCTCTTTCAATCGCCTTGGTAAGCATTCCGGCTTGAATAGGCTCATTATCGGGCATTCCCAAAGTATCTACCATAGATTTCATCTTATCGGAACCGAAAAGTCTCATAAGTTCATCTTCCATTGAAAGGAAAAATTTAGTAAAACCGGGGTCACCTTGACGTCCTGCTCTACCTCTGAGCTGATTGTCAATACGTCTGGATTCGTGTCTTTCAGTACCCAAAATGCAAAGACCTCCTGCATTTACAACATCTTCCTTATCTTGTTGTAACTCTTCGTCATACTTTTTAAGATAATTCTGATATTTTTCTCTTGCTTCAAGAATAGTTTCGTCAGATGTATCGGCAAAGCCTGTTGCCTGTGAAATTACTTCTTCCTCATATCCATCTTTTATAAGAGCTGATTTTGCCAAATATTCACTGTTACCACCCAAAACAATATCAGTACCTCTACCAGCCATATTTGTGGCAATTGTTACTGCACCTTTTTTACCTGCCTGAGCTACTATCATAGCTTCTTTATCGTGATTTTTAGCATTCAAAACTTCATGTTTAATTCCACGTTTTTTAAGCATTGCGGAAAGAACTTCCGATTTATCGATTGAAACAGTACCCACCAAAACAGGCTGACCTTTTTCGTGACGAACAACAATTTCGTCTATAACGGCATTGTATTTTGCAAGTTCGTTTTTATAAATTGCATCTTGGTCATCAACTCTTTTTACTGTCTTGTTTGTAGGAATTTCAATAACGTCAAGCTTATATATTTCCTGAAATTCCGTTTCCTCTGTTTTTGCTGTTCCCGTCATACCGGAAAGCTTATCATAAAGACGGAAATAATTCTGGAATGTAATAGTTGCAAGTGTTTTTGACTCTCTTTCAACCTTTACGCCCTCTTTTGCTTCGATTGCCTGGTGAAGTCCTTCGGAATATCTTCTTCCAAACATCATTCTTCCCGTAAATTCGTCAACAATTATAACCTCTCCGTCTTTAACAACATAATCTTTATCTTTTTTCATAACACCGTTTGCTTTCAAAGCCTGGTTAATATGGTGAGACAAAGCAAGGTTATCGGGATCTGAAAGATTTTCAATTCCAAATGCTCTTTCAACCTTTTTAACACCTTGCGCTGTCAAGGTTGCGGATTTTGCTTTTTCGTCAACGATATAATCAGCATCTTCTTCGTCTGTAAATTCTTTTGTATCTTCTTCAACGACAACTTTTTTCTTCAAGCTCTTAACAAATCTGTCTGCCAATGTGTAAATTTCTGTTGATTTATCTCCGGGGCCGGAAATAATAAGCGGTGTTCTCGCTTCGTCAACCAAAATACTGTCAACTTCGTCCACAACGGCAAAATTATGTCCTCTTTGAACCATTTGTTCTTTATAGATAACCATATTATCTCTCAAATAGTCAAATCCGAATTCGTTGTTTGTTCCGTAAGTTATATCGCAAGCATACTGCTCTTTTCTTTCGCTCGGTTCAATTGCATGAACAACAAGACCAACGGTAAGACCCAAAAATTGGTATACCTTTCCCATCCATTCGCTATCACGTCTTGCAAGGTAATCATTTACCGTTACAATGTGAACACCTTTTTTTGCAAGAGCATTAAGATATGCAGGTAAAGTAGCAACAAGAGTTTTACCTTCACCTGTTCTCATTTCCGCAATTCTTCCTTGATGGAGAACTATACCACCGATAATCTGAACGGGATAATGTTTAAGTCCCAAAACTCTCCAAGATGCTTCACGGCAAACCGCAAAAGCTTCCGGCAAAATATCGTCCAATGTTTCTCCTTTTTTAAGTCTTTCTATAAATTCGGGAGTTTTAGCCTTCAAGTCCTCATCGCTTAATTTTTGATATGCTTCGTCATAGGACAAAACCTTATCAACGATAGGCTGAATTCTTTTAAGCTCACGCTTGGAATAACTTCCGAATACTTTCTCAACCAATTCTGTAAACATTACGTTACCTCTACTTTCTTAGTTATCCATACAGATATACTATTTTATCATAATATACGATTATATCATATTTTCCCCTTGAAATCAATAGATTTTACAAAAAAATCAAATATTTTTTTGTTTTTTAATTTATTTAACGTATTATTAAACAAAAAAG
>CAYPIJ010000120.1:0-2601 GCA_964410755.1 uncultured Oscillospiraceae bacterium
CATATTGTTATACAATTATATTATAGCACATCTTATTTTGTTTGTAAAGTGTTTCATTAAATATTCACACAAAAAAATTAATAACTTTAAAAATTACATAAAAAAACACGAGAGTGTAATTTTTTTACACTCTCCAAATACATTTATTTTCTTTTTCTCTTTTGATTTTTAAAATTCCTGTCGTTTCTTCCTTGCTTTTGCGATCTTTGAGGTTTCTGTGATTTTTCTTTTTTAGCCGTCAATGCAATATCAATGCTTAAAAGTCTGCCTTTAAAAGTCATACCGTTTAAAGAATCGCAAATTTCTTTTGCATCATTATATGGAACATCAACAAAAGAATATTTATCATAAACATCTATATTTCCTATTTTTATTCCTCTAAGCGTCGGGTGATCGTTGAAAAGGTCTTCAAGATTTCTTCTTCTCACCTTATCCAAGCTTCCAACATTGAAGAAAAGTCTTGCACTTTCAAAATTTTCTTTGTTTTTCTTTTCTTTTTTTGCCGAAAAATCTTTTTTATCAGTTCTTTTTTCACTCTTCTTCTCTTTTTCCGACTTATCCGCTTTTTTCGCTTTTTGAGGTTTTATTTTCATATACATTAATGTTGCGGCAACATCAAGTGGCGAAATATCCTCGTTATTTTCAATAAGCTTTTTAAAATATGAAATATCCTCACTTTTTGAAACAACCTTTATAACTTCCATAAGCTCATTGGCTTTTTTCTCTTCAACTTCTTTAAATGAAGGACGTTTCATAGGAACTATGGTAGTCTTTGTATATTTCATAATTTCTTTTAGTCGCCACATTTCTTTGTTGGAAAGGAATGTGTAAGCAACACCTTCTTTGTTGGCTCTGCCTGTTCTTCCGATACGGTGAACATAATATTCGTCATTCATAGGAATATCATAGTTAAAAACAGCGTCAATATCGTCAACGTCAATGCCTCTTGCACAAACATCGGTAGCAATAAGGATATTAACATATCTGCCTCTGAATTTTGCCATTACTCGGTCACGTTGGATTTGTTTCATATCACCGTGCAAAGCCTCAACTGCGTAGCCTGAAGAAGAAAGCTCCTCCATAAGCTCGTCAACACGTCTTTTTGTGTTACAAAAAACAAGTGAAAGTTCATACTTGTTAATGTCGAGCATCGCTTTTAAAAGGTCTGCCTTTTGCTGATTTTTAACTTCAAGATAATATTGAGAAATCGTGGAAACGGTAACTTCTTTTTTCGTTATTTTAATTTTCTTAACATCTTCCTTTTGAAATTCTTTTGCTATTTCAAGAATTTCTTTGCTTAATGTTGCGGAAAAAAGTGCTGTCTGAACATTTTCGGGAACATTTTTCAAAATCATTTCAATATCTTCTCTAAAACCCATATTAAGCATTTCGTCTGCTTCGTCAAGAACAACTGTTTTCAAATCGGAAAGATTGATTTTCTTTCTTTTTATATGGTCCATAAGTCTGCCCGGTGTTGCCGCAATTATTTGAGGCTTATCTCTTAAAGCGCTAATCTGTCGCTCAATTGCTTGACCACCGTAAATAGCAAGAGATTTTAAATTTTTAATGTATTTTGAAAGCTTATGAATTTCCGTTGTAATCTGAACCGCAAGCTCTCTTGTGGGACAAATTATAAGCCCTTGAACTTTATCGCTTTTCGGGTCAGTAAGCTGTGCAAGAGGAATACCGAAAGCAAATGTTTTTCCCGTTCCTGTTGGAGCTTGTGCCAAAACATCTTCTCCAGAAAGCAAAGGAACAATGCTTTGCTCTTGTATCGGAGTAGGCTCAGTTATGCCCATATCCGAAAGTGCTTTTTTAATTTCTTCACTGATATTCGTATTTTCAAAAAATATGTTTTCCATAATTACCTCATTGTATTTTTTTGTTTTTTTATAAGTTATTGTCATTTTATGTCATAATTAAGATTGTCATTTCGCCCTGCATTAGTTTTTGTTCGAAATAACGGATTTTGTAGCAGAAATTTTTCTGTCGGCATACAACACTACATCTTTTATTACAAGCTTTTGTATTGCAGAAATTAATGTTTCCATATATTCATAATCAATAGAACCGTTTTTCGTTGGTAGCACAATATCTTGATTTTCTATAATCTTCACACTAAAACTGGAGCTTCCCCAAGAAAACGATTCGAACGCTTTTGAAATTGAAGTTAAAAAACAAAAAGCATTTTTTTTGGAAAATTTATACTCCTTTGGTTTTAAAATTTTAATTTTATCTCCTGTAAAATAGGGCTTTTCTTGATAAAATACTGTTGCTGTGTCCTGACCAAAAGATATTGTATTTCCGTCATTTAAGTATTCAACATCCTCATTTATATATCCTTTTTGCCCATTGTTAGTACCCATTCTTACAACATAAGGATATTCACCATTTTCAAAAACTGTTACTTTATTTGCATCAAAACGCCTTTTATATGACAAAACAAAGAATAACTCTCCGATTTTATAATTACAAAATTCCGTTTTACCCAAGTTTTCAATCGCTTGTTTTTCGGGAATAGTTAAATTATAATCTTTAAGTCCTGTCGCTAAGAGGTAAGCCTCAAGCTCTGCTATACGCAGAGCCTCAAGCTCTGCTATA
>CAYPIJ010000120.1:2701-6065 GCA_964410755.1 uncultured Oscillospiraceae bacterium
CGCTAAGAGGTAAGCCTCAAGCTCTGCTATACGCAGAGCCTCAAGCTCTGCTATAAAGGCTTCCATAAAATTGAAGTCGATTGAATTGTTTTTGATAGGCAGTTTAATTTTATGTTGTTTAATATCTTCTAATTTGTAACCGCCTTGCTGCCCGTCATACAACGATACAAACCTTTGAATATTTGCAACCATAAAATACGCAATCGCCTTGTTCCATTTTTTAAAAATACTTTTTGGCGAAAGTTTATTTATGTTTTGCGAACAATAATATTCTTCAGTTTGAAATTTAACATATTTGTAGTTGCCAATAACAGTTGCAGTTATTGTATTTGGCCCATTTGGTTCAAAATTTCTTCTTTCAATTTTTCCTTGAATACCATTATTTTCATAAGTTCTCCCTACAAAATTAATACCCGAATTGGTAAAATCAACAGCATTACTGTCAAGAGATTTTGTTCCTGTAATATAAAACAAGTTCTGTAGTTCATATTCACCCCACTCAACTTCACTCAATTTTTTATTGAGTGAGGCATCTATTTTCCCAGGCGTTCGTCCTCCAAAGGCTTATTTTTCAAAAGTTTTGATACTTCCCAAGCCAGATAGTCGCTTACCGTCTTTTTAAAGTCGTCTAAAGTAAGCGTTGTATCAATTTTTTGATGTTGGTCAAAATTCCAATCCTTACCGCTGTTTGTAATAACGTCCATGATAACAATCTTTTTTAAGTCCCAAAGCTCGGGAGAAACGTTTGCGGTAGCACCGTTTTTATAAATTTCAACAATATCCTTGTATCTTTGAACGGGGTTATCAATTTCGTTGATACCTCTTTTTGAACGCTTATAGCCGTCATTTCTGAAATCGATAAATTTCACTTGCTTTGAAAAATCGTGTTGCTTTTCAGTGTGTTCAACAATATAAACGCTTGTTTGTACGCCTGCCATAGGCACAAACAAATCTATTGGCATTTTTATACTTGCCAAAAGCTGATTGTTTTTTAAAATTTCTTTGCAGGTAGAAACAGCCTGACCGTTACCTGCTGAATCCTGAATAATAATTGCGGCTTTACCGCCCTTTTGCATATTTTCAAGTCCGAATTTTAAAAACGGAAGTCCGTTTTCTTTAAAGCTGAATGGCGGATTTAAAAGAAGTCTGTCCGCATTAAAGCTTTTGTATAATTCAGGTGGCTCGTCAAAAGAAGAACCTTTTTTTATGTTACTCGAACCGTCACCTCTTAAAATCATATTTGTGGAAGCAAGAGTGTACATTTCGGCATTAAGCTCAACGCCCAATAACTGATTTTCTTTTATTTCTTTAATTTTATTTTTTGCCTTCGTTGTATCCTTGCCGTATTTATTTTGTGCGTTTTCAATCATAAGTTCCATAGAAGAAATGAGAAAGCCTGCCGAGCCTGTTGCCAAATCCATAACCTTTGAATTTTCGTCAACGTCCAAAATTTGAGCCATCATTTTTGTAACATAAGGTGGTGTTAAAACAATTCCAATTTCCTTTCCGTCTCCGAGTGCATATTTTAAAAATTCGGAATACATTTCTCCCATAATATCCAAATGTCCGCTCATAGAATCGATTGAAAGAAAAATATTTTCATAAATATACGCAAAAATTTGTTTGTTTACACTTGCATCATCTTTTAATATTTTATCAACAGCACTATCCAAAGCTATTTTTTTGTCCCTGTCGGAATCCTTATTGATTTCCTCAAAGGATTTCATCATGAGCTTAACCTTATCTTCGGGAATATTTTTTGTTTTTAAATAGTTGTATATATGTTTTACTATAATATCACCGTCACGCTGATCGGACAAGTCTATTCCTTCCAGATTTTCAGGAACAAGCCCTTTCTTTTTCAATTCTCCGTCGATTATTATATCCTGCATGGAAAGTAACATTCCGGAAACATAGAGAACCCTTTGAGGAGCAGTAATGGAATGATTATGCATGAGCTTATTCAATTTTTTGGCATATTCCTGTAATTTTACTTGTGAGGTTATTAAAATTTTATGTTTTTCTTCTTCCGTAAGGACAGCAGATTTATAAAATTCGTTAAATGCAGTTTTTGATTCTAAAAAATCAAGTGTTGTATAATTTTCCATAAGCTTATATGTTTTATCGGTTGCACCATAAACATAATAAACCTTTATCATAATATTTTCAGAGCTATCACCTGCAACACCGATAGCAACAGCTTCGGTATATTTTTTACTCATTACCGCACATTGTGCATAATGAATAGCTCCATTTACAGCATAATTTTGAATGGATTTCATATCATTTTTCGGTTCTTCGTCTTTTCCTGATATGAGTTTGTTTATTCCAAGTTTATCTTCAATTATAACGGGAATGTTAAAACACTCCAATTCAAAATCGGGTTTCCAGGCTTTTCCTCCGCTTTCCTCTGTTTCGAGCCTTTTTAACTTCAAGCCCTCAACAAGAGCATTTTTTAAATAAGGCGACATTGCCGACTCAACAGTATATTTATCCTGTTTAATTCTTGCAAATTCAGATTTCACCCAATCATTTACATTATCTTCCAATTTCCAATCAGCCATTTTTGTTTTCTCCATTTTTTTATTTGATAACTATATTATATTACATTTTCCGATTTTAGTCAACATTTTTTTCTTTTTTCGCTTTTCTTTTCCAAATATCTTACATAAAAAAGAAAAACAAAAAGCACCGACTTATTCGATGCTCTTATCCTTGGGTAAGCCTTTCCCAAAATAGCTTTAATTTGAATTTTTCTTTGCTGTATTTATTGAAGAAACCAACATCCTTCTAATAGTTCCGCATTGATTATATAAATCTTTAGCGGATTGTTCATCAGCCACCCCTGCTTTAAAAAACAGTTCCACCCAATATTCCGTTTCAAAACACTCTTTAAGTGCAATTTGTAATTTTGAAATAAAATCATTTTTACTGTGAGCATAATTCGCTTCTCGAATATTGGCACCTATAGACGTTGAACTTCTTTCCAACTGATTTACAAGAGAATAATGTCCTTTTATATTTTCACAAAGCTTAATAATTTTTACAACAAAATCCATTGATAAACTTCTTAATTTAGATTCAGACATATAACTCTTTCTCCTAAGTGAATTGTTTTGTTAAAACAAAACGTGAAATAATTTATTTCATAAATTGTGAATTATTGCTCCTATAGTCGCAATGTGAAATGAAATATGCTCAAACATTTGCAAAGCAAATATTTCACAGCGAAGCTAATTCACATACGCAGTATATTTCACATGCAAAAAGCATATTTCACTGAAAAAAGCACCGACATAGTCGATGCTTTTTCCTTGGTGGGAACAATAGGGCTCGAACCTATGACCCTCTGCTTGTAAGGCAG
>CAYPIJ010000121.1:0-5996 GCA_964410755.1 uncultured Oscillospiraceae bacterium
ATAAAAAAGTAACTTACAAAAAAATCGATGAAGAAACAATTAAAGTAAAAGTGGTTGTGGAAAGCCTTGAAAATATAGGCGTTGAAGCACCTTTAAAAACAGATATAACAAAAAAAGAAAAAGAAACGGAGTAAATATGGAAAGAGAAACAGTTTTTAATTCTTCACAGCAAGCAACTGCATTGTGTGGAAATTTTGACGAAAATATTTTCCTTATAGAAAAGGAATTGGGAGTAAAAATATTTATAAAGGGAGACGTTTGCAAAATAACGGGTGACGAAATAAACGTTACAATGGCTTATGAAGTAATAAACGGTATTTTACAAAAAATTGAAGCCAACGTTCCCATCGACGAACAGCTTATACGCTATCTTATAACACTTGCAAGAGACGGAAACATTAAATCAGCCGAAGAAATAGGCGGAAATTGTATTTGCGTAACTTCAAAAGGAAAGCCCGTAAAGCCAAAAACTTTGGGACAAAAAAATTATGTTGACGGTATTTTGAAAAACACCGTCAGTTTGGGTATCGGACCTGCGGGAACGGGAAAAACATATCTTGCCGTTGCTTGTGCGGTAAACGCTTTTAAGGCAAAGGAAATATCGAGAATTATTCTTACACGACCTGCAATTGAAGCAGGGGAAAAGTTGGGGTTTTTGCCGGGCGATATGCAATCCAAGGTTGACCCTTATTTAAGACCTCTTTACGATGCACTTTTTGAAATGTTAGGATCGGATAATTTTGCAAAATACAGCGAAAAAGGGCTTATTGAAGTGGCACCTTTGGCATATATGAGGGGACGAACGTTGGACGACAGCTTTGTTATTTTGGACGAAGCACAAAACACGACACCTGAGCAAATGAAAATGTTTCTTACAAGAATCGGTTTTAATACAAAAGCGGTAATAACGGGAGATATAACGCAAACAGACTTGCCCTACGGTAAAAAATCCGGTCTTAAAGAAGCAATGCACGTTCTTAAAAACATAGAAGATATTTCGATAAATTATTTAAGTGCAAAGGACGTTGTTCGTCATCCTTTGGTACAAAAAATTATTGTTGCTTACGAAAAATATGAGCAAAGAAACGAAAAACTGAGAAAAGAAAAAGAAATGCAAAAATAGAAAAATAAGGAGAAAATAAAATTGAAAAAATATATAGTGGAACTTTACGACGAATGCAATTATTACGATGAGGAAATACACAAAAATTTGGAAAATACCATTACAACGGCATTTTCATATTTGAAGCCCGATTTTGATTTGGTAGTAAACGTAAGCATTGTGTCGGAAGAAGAAATTAAAGAGCTTAACAGAGATAACAGACAGGTTGATGCGGTTACGGACGTTTTGTCTTTTCCAATGCTTGAATGGAGTGAACCTGAAAAGCTTATGTTTGACATAGCGGAATGTGATTACGACCCGGATACCAATTGTGTATTTTTGGGTGATATAATTCTTTGTAAGCAAAGAATAGAAGAGCAGGCAAAGGAATACGGACATTCACTTTTGCGAGAAAGCGTATATCTTACTTTGCACGGCGTTCTTCACCTTATGGGATATGACCATATTGAGGAAGAAGATAAAAAAATTATGCGAAAAAAGGAAGAAGAAATCTTGAAAATTCTCGGTTCTGAAAGAAAATAACGGAATTTTTAAAAAAAAGTATAAAAAAGTGTTGAATTTTTTAGTATTTTGATGTATAATAATAGAATAGTAAAAATTTCGGAAAGGAAAAGTTTCTTCTTTTTTAAATAAAAAGAAAAAACAGAAAATGAACCTTATGGAAAAAATCGGTTTTAAAAAATCTTTGTTCGGATTTAACAATAAGCAGGTTATGACTTATATGGACGAGCTTTCAAAGGACGTTGAAAAGAAAATCCGCATGAAAGACGACGACATAAAAGGTCTAAAAAAGGAAATTTCTTCAAAAAACGAAGAAATAGAAAATCTTGAAGCAAAGGTTAATGAGCTTGAAGAAAAATATGCTCTTTTGGAAAAAGAAAGTGCCCAAAAAGAGGAAGATTTGAAAAATGAATATGACGAAACTATCAATTCTTTAAAAATTGAGCATAACGAAGAAATTGCACGCTTGGAAGAAGAAATAAAGGCAGTAAAAGCTTCTTGCGAGGAAGAAAAAGATAAAATTTCCGCAGCCATCTTAAATGCGGAATCGAAGGCGGCTGATATACTTTCTTTGGCAAAGGTTAAGGCCGAAGATATTATCAGCACTGCAAAGGATAAAGGCGAAGAAATAGTTGATGTCGCCAAACAAAAGGCTGACACGGAAAAAATTAAATATAAAAAGACAAAAGCGGACGTTGAGGATTTTACCTATGACGTTAAAAAGCTTTTGGATAAACTTACAAATGATATAAAAGATAAGCTTGGAAAGGATTGATATATATGAGAACAAAACTTCTTAAACTTCTTGAAAAAAATGCAAGATACTCACTTGAGGAGCTTGCGGGACTTTTGGAAACAACACCGGAAAATATTGCAAACGAAATGGACGAAATGGAAAATTGCGGTATTATAAACGGTTACAGAACACTTATAAATTGGGATAAGGTTATTCCCGAAATGGTGGAAGCAATAATCGAGCTTAAGGTTACACCTCAAAAAGGCTCGGGTTTTGATAAAATTGCTTCCGAAATAGCAAAATTTCCCGAAGTAAGAAATGTTTATCTTGTTTCGGGGGGGTTTGACCTTGCTTTAATCGTTAGAGGTATGTCAATGAAAGAAATCGCTCTTTTTGTGGGAGAACGTATTTCAACAATAGATCATGTTTTGTCAACTGCTACTCATTTTATGCTTAACGCATATAAAGTGGACGGCAAGGTTTTGATCGGAGAAACAAAAGACGAAAGGGTGATCACACATTGAAGAACGAATTTTCACCCGAAAACTATTTAAGCAACATTGCTCGTGACATTAAGCCGTCGGGAATAAGAAAATTTTTCGATGTTGCGGCTACTATGCCCGATGTTATTTCTTTGGGGGTAGGTGAACCCGATTTTGCAACGCCCTGGCACATCAGAACAGAGGCTATACGAGCTTTGGAAAAAGGACACACCTTTTATACCTCAAATTGGGGACTTATTGAGTTAAGACGTTGCATAAGCGATTATTTAAAAGAAACAATAAATACACAATATAATCCCGATGACGAAATAATGGTAACGGTAGGTGCAAGTGAAGCTATCGACTTGTGTTTGAGAGCTTTTGTAGCACCGGGAGATGAGGTTTTAATTCCGGAACCCAGCTTTGTTTGCTACACTCCCTGTACACAGCTTGCAGGTGGCGTTCCCGTTGCTGTGGAAACAAGACAGGAAACAGGCTTTAAGCTTTTGCCCGATGTTTTGGAAAAATGTATTACTCCAAAATCCAAATTACTTATTTTGCCATATCCCAATAACCCGACAGGGGGAATTATGACAAAAGAGGACCTTGAAAAGCTTGTTCCAATAATTAAAAAACATAACCTTATTGTTCTTTGCGACGAAATTTATTCCGAGCTTACATATTCGGGAAAACATTTTTCCATTTCCTCATTGGACGGAATGAAAGAAAGATGTGTTGTTGTAAACGGTTTTTCAAAGGCTTTTGCGATGACAGGCTGGAGATTGGGATATGCTTGCGCTCCGAAAGAGGTTATGAAAACAATGATAAAAATACACCAATTCGGAATTATGTCAGCACCGACATTTTCTCAATATGCGGCAATTGACGCTCTTAAAAACGGCAGAAGTGACATTGAGGAAATGAAAGAAGAATATAACGAAAGAAGGAAATATCTTGTTAATGCACTTAATAAAATGGGGCTTGATTGCTTTGAGCCTTTGGGAGCGTTTTATGTATTTCCTTCAATTAAAAAGCTTAATATGACATCGGAAGAATTTTGTGAAAAAATTCTTTATTCACAAAAATTGGCTGTTGTTCCGGGAAATGCTTTCGGAGAAAGCGGAGAGGGACATATTCGTATATCCTACGCATATTCTTTGGACAATATAAAAAGCGCTTTAAAGCGATTGCAGGCGTTTATAGACGAAAATTGTAAATAATTTTTATCGCCTCGGTTAAATTTTGAAAAAATCGAGGCGGTATTTTGTTTTTTAGAAAGGTTATAATAAATATGGTACTTAATATTGTTTTGTTTGAACCGGAAATCCCTCAAAATACAGGGAATATTGCAAGAACCTGTAAGGCTACCGGTGCAAGACTTCACTTGGTTGGACCTATGGGTTTTAAAATAGATAATGCGAAATTGAAAAGAGCAGGTCTCGATTATTGGGACGACCTTGATATAACATATTACAACAGTATAAAGGAATTTTACGAAAAAAATTCCGGTGAAATGTATTATCTTACCACAAAGGCGAAAAAAACACATTGTGATGTAAAATACAGTGACGGTTGTTACATTATTTTCGGAAAAGAAACGGCAGGAATACCTGAAGAAATTCTTGTTGAACATCCCGACGAATGTTTGCGTATTCCCATGATAGGCGATACAAGAAGCTTGAATCTTTCCAATTCCGTGGCAATAGTTGCATACGAAGCCTACAGACAAGATAATTTCAATCATTTCAATTTAAAGGGTGAGCTCCATAGATTGAAGTGGGAAGATTAGAAAAAACAAAATTTTTGGAATAACAGAGGTGAAACAATGAAAAAAGCTTGTATTTTAACTCTTGGTTGCAAGGTTAATCAATATGAATCGGAAGCTTTGGCACAAATGCTTCAAAATAAGGACTATGAAGTTACACACGAATTTAAAAAAAGTGATGTATATATTATAAATACTTGCTCCGTTACAAATATGAGCGACAGAAAATCACGTCAGCTTATAAGAAAATGCATAAGAACAGGAGAAAATCCCATTGTTGCCGTAACCGGTTGTTATTCACAAGCAAAGCCCAATGAAGTTGGTGAGATTGAGGGAGTTGACATTGTAATCGGAACAGATAACAAAACTCAACTCATAGATTTGGTAGAAAAAGAATTTGAAAAACGGGAAAAATTTATTTTTGAAAAAAAGGACGAGCTTTCACACAGTTTTGATTTTCAGCCTTTGGAAAATTACATTGAAAAAACAAGGGCAATAATTAAGATTCAAGACGGTTGTAATTCTTTTTGTTCCTATTGCATTATTCCTTATGTAAGAGGACGTTGCAGAAGCAGAAACAAAGACGAAATTTTAAAAGAAATTGAAAATCTTTCAAAAAACGGCTATAAGGAAGTAGTTCTTTCAGGTATTCACGTTTCCAATTACGGTATCGATATGAACGATATGACTTTTCCGAAACTTCTTTCGGAAATTGAAAAAATAGAGGGTATTGAAAGAATACGTTTGAGCTCTGTTGAGCCACTTGCTTTTGATGAGGAGTTTTTTGAAGTTTTTAAAAATTCCAAAAAAATATGTCCTCATTTTCATATTTCTTTGCAAAGCGGAAGCGATACCGTTATAAAACGTATGAACAGGCATTACACAGCGGATTTCTTTGAAAATGCGGTAAAAAGATTGCGTGAAATAAATCCGAATACACTTATTACAACGGATATTATTGTCGGATTTCCGGAAGAAAGTGAAAAGGAATTTGAAGAAACACTTAAATTTATTGAAAAAATACGTTTTCTAAAGGTGCATACCTTTAAATATTCACGTCGTGACGGCACAAAAGCTGCCGAAATGAAAAATCAAGTTCCCGAAAGTGTAAAAGACACAAGAAGCAAAAAGGTTATTGAGCTTTCGGACAAGATTGAAAAGGAAGTTATCAAAAGCTTTGAAAATAAAAAGCTTTCAGTTCTTTTTGAAGAAGAAAAAAACGGCTTTTGGTGTGGTGTAAGCGATAATTATATTAATGTTTACGTAAAATCGGAAGAAAGCTTGAAAGGAAAAATAAGAGAAGTTTTAATTAAAAATACGGATAATCTTTCTTTATATGGGGAAATCCTTTAAAAAACTTGATTTTTTATAAAAAATATGATATAATAA
>CAYPIJ010000122.1:0-5995 GCA_964410755.1 uncultured Oscillospiraceae bacterium
ATATATAAAGGAGAAAAGAATAATGTTTAAAAAAGTGAATGCATTTTCTTTTAAAAGATTATATATCAATTTTAACAAAGAAAATGAAAAGTTTTTCCCGGTGGATAATGACGGTTACAAGGTTTTGGAGGGCTACGGCACGGAATCTATGTCTAATTTTGCCGTAACCGAAAGCGGAAATTATATAGGCGGATATTTTATGGATATTTGTACCGAAGATATGACTTCTCCCGCAACGGGATTTTTCTTGCAAACAAAAAACAAAATTCTTTTTAACAATGAAGAATTAAAAGAAAACGTAAGAAAACAAATTACTGAAAATGACGAAATTCTTATTTTGGGTGAGGATTACAATTGCCTTTTATATCCTGTTATTGAAGACGAAATGGAATATTACATGGAATACAATAAAGAAGATAATTCTGTGGGAATTATAGGTACATATAACGGTATTGTAAAGGCTGAGGGCAGAATTGCAACAAAATTCGGCTGCGCTTTTTCAAGAGATACAGACTTTATAAAAGACAGTGCGGACGTTAAGTATTTCGCTCTTTGTTCAATAAACAGAATTGTGGGATACGGCGGTTAAAGAAAGGTAGGGTGACATAAAATGAAATTGGAAATATTTGTATCGAAAAATAGCGGTATAACCTTGGAAAATGCCATAAAAGAAGCCAACGAAAAAAGGAATGACTATGACGAAATAGTTATCCTTTTGGGCGAAGGCGAATTTTTTCAAGATAAAACAATAGAACTTACAAAAAATGAACTGAAAAGCGGTAAAGCTAAAATCATTTTCAGAGGAACAGGCGACAAAAAGACTGTAATATCCGGTGGTGTTGCACTTGATTACAAAGATTTTGAAGTTGCGCAAAGTGACAGAATAAGACCTGAAATGAAAAACAAAATTTTAAGCTTGGATCTTAAAAAATACGGTGTTAAAGAGGTTGGAAAGCCTTTTATAAGAGATTCATGGTATGATATGCTTCCGTCTCAAGCTGAACTTTTTGTTGACGACGTGGAAGCGGATATTACGTCTTTCCCGAAAAACAAAAAGAGAATTAAATTTAAAAAAGAAGATGTTGTTAAACAGGCAGACCTTTTTTCGTGGGATAACTATCCGTCTCCTTACGAAGATGTGGGTGATATTTCAGATAGATTTGCTTCTTTCAAATACAACTATAAAGAGGGCGACAATTGGGGAAAAGCACACGATGCCTATATGTTCGGGTATCCCGGTGCAGGATTTTTCTCTTTTTCCGTTCCCGTTGACTTTGATACGGAAAACAAAACTATCAATTTAAAGGATTTACAGGACGTGCGTTGTGGTGAATATTGCAACACCTACAGCATAAAAAACCTTTTGGAAGAGCTTACGGAAAAAGGGGAGTATTACATTGACTCCGATGAGCTTATTCTCTACTATTATCCAAAAAAGCCTTTTACAAAAGATTCAAAAATTCGTGTTTCAATGCTTCAAGAACCGATTATTGCTTGCGAAGATATTTTTAACGTTCAGTTTGAAAATATTGTTTTTGAATGCGGAAGAGGAATAGGTGCATACCTTGAAAATACAAAGCACGTTACTTTCTCCGACTGTATTTTCAGAAATATAGGTATGGTTGCAATCGATTTCGGAAAAGGCTTTAAAAAAGTTACTACACACCCGAGAGAATATAAGAATCCCAACGATTGGTCAGATTTGCCCTTTGAAAAACGTGCAATAGGCAATATTAAAACACAGATGCTCAACAATCCTTTGACACAGCGTGACGGCGGATATGATAACCTTATTTTGAATTGTAAAATTTACAATATCGGTTGCGGTGGAATTATCCTTGACGGTGGAGACAGATTGAATTTGCTTAAAGGTAATAACAGAGTTGTCGGTTGTGAAATTCACGACTTTAACCGTCTTGAAGAATCATATCGTCCCGGTGTAGGTGCATTCGGCTGCGGAAATACCGTTTCCTATTGTAAAATTTACAATGCACCACAGCAAGCTTATTGTGCAACAGGTAACGACAATGCAATAGAGTATTGCGAAATTTTCAATTGCTGTAAAGACAATTTCGACAACGGTGCAATTTATTGCGGTTCAGCCCCTGCCGTTTCAAGAAATTCATTTAACACAATGATTAGAAATAACTATTTCCACCATAATGGATCGGAGGATTGCGAACTTAATGAGGGGGCAAGAGATTTCAGAAGTGAAACCTATGACGTTTACCTTGACGGACACCCCGGTACATATATTACAGGCAATATTTTCTACGGAAGTCCGGTTCATTGTGCGGTATTTATAAACAGAACATCACTGTATGATACTGTTTACGGTAATGTTTTCATTGATGTAAACGGTGTATTCCACAGAGAAAAAGCTACATATTCCTACAATCCTTACGAAATTTTCAATATGAATGAAAAACAGACGGAAAAATGGAAAAAAGCTTATCCCGAAATTGAAAATTACATTAATATGGAAGATAACATTGAGCTTGCACATCACAGAATTATAAACAACACTCACGTCGGTGAGGGAAATATGCTTGTTTGCTCGTCAAATGTTTTTGAATATGAGCAAAATGTTCATTACGATAAAATGCCGAAATACCTTGAAGAGCTTGTGGAAAAGCTTAAATAGCGGAGGCGAGAAAAATGTTTCAAAAAGTTAATGCAACATCATTCAGAAAATTGTATTTCAATTTCAATCTTGAAAATGAAGAAGTTGTTCCTATAACCGGTATGGACGGTTACAGAGAAATAAACGGCTGGGGAACAGAAGCACTTACAAATTTTTGTTTTACGAAAAATAACGGTTATGTGGGAGGATACTTTATGGATATTTGTTCCAATTCTGTATCCAATCCCGCAACCGGGTTCTTCCTTACAGCTGAAAATGATATTCTTTTCAATGGAACGGTTTTGAAAGAAAATAAAAGGGTGAAAATTACCGAGGACGATGAAATTATTGTTTGCGGTGAAGATTTTAACTGCCTTTTTTATCCCATAATAGAGGATAAAAACGAATATTATATGGAATATGACAAAGAGACAAATATGGTGGGAATAATCGGTGTGAAAAACGGTATTGTTGAAGCGGAAGACAGAATTGTAACAAAATTCGGCTGTGCTTTTTCAAGAGATGCTGATTTTATAAGAGAAAATGCGGATATTGTATTCTTTCCTGTTTGCTCAATTAACAGATTTATGTAAAAAAGGCGGTGACTATAATGAAATTGGAAATATTTGTATCAAAAAACAACGGAATAACCTTGGAAAATGCAATAAAAGAAGCCAACGAAAAAAGAAATGACTATGACGAAATCGTTATACTTTTGGGCGAGGGTGAGTTTTTTCAAGATAAAACAATAGAACTTACAAAAAATGAATTGCAAAGCGGTAAGGCTAAAATTATTTTCAGAGGAACATGCGATAAAAAGACTGTAATTTCAGGCGGAATTGCCCTTGATTATAAGGATTTTGAGATTGCACAAAGTGACAGAATAAGACCTGAAATGAAAAACAAAATTTTAAGCTTGGACCTTAAAAAATACGCTATTACCGAAGTAGGAAAGCCTTTTATAAGAGATTCTTGGTATGACATTGTAACTTCACAAACAGAGCTTTTTGTTGATGACGAGGAAGCGGATATTGTAACTTTCCCAAAGAATAACAAGCGTATAAAAATAAATGAGGAAGATGTGGTACAAGTGGCTGTGCCGTTTACAGACGAAGAATATCCCGACCCTTATGAGGATAAGGCAGATGTTACGGGAAGATGTCCGATTTTTAAATATAATTTTTGCGAAGCGGACAGATGGACAAAGGCACACGATGCTTATTTATACGGATTTCCGTCGGCAGTATTCTTTTCCTTTAGTGTACCTATTGATATAGATACAACAAATAAAACCTTTATTTTTAAAGAATTGACAGGTATAGAATGCTCTCACCATGTTAATACATATAGCGTTTGCAACCTTTTGGAGGAGCTTACGGAAAAAGGGGAATATTATATTGATTCAAAAGAGTTGATATTGTATTACTATCCGAAAAAGCCCTTTACAAAAAACACAAAGATAAGATTGTCGAATTTAAAAGCTCCGTTAGTTGCTTGCGAAGATATTTTTAACGTAAAATTTGAAAATATTGTTTTTGAATGTACAAGAGATATGGGCGTTTATTTGGAGGGAACAAAGCATGTTACTTTTTCCGACTGTATTTTCAGAAATATCGGAACCGTTGCCGTGGATTTCGGCAGAGGCTTTAAGCCCACAAACAACCTTGCAAGAGAGTGGGGAAGAGGTAAGTATAAGGATTTAATTTTTGAAAAGAGAGTTATAGGTAACATAAAAACTCAATTACACGAAAATTCCATGACCTACAGAAATGGTGGATATGATAACCTTATTCTTGATTGCCACATTTACAATTGCGGTTGCGGTGGTGTTATTCTTGACGGTGGTGACAGAATGAATTTGTTAAAAGGCAACAACAGAGTTGTCGGCTGCGAAATTCACGATGTTAATCGTTTGGAATCAAGCTATCGCCCCAATGTTGGTGTGTTTGGCTGCGGAAATACTGTTTCACATTGTAAAATTTACAATACACCGCAACAGGGAATTGCTGTAACCGGTAACGATAATGCAGTTGAATATTGCGAAATTTTCAATTGCTGTACAGATAACTGTGATAATGGTGCACTTTATTGCGGAAATGCACCCGAGGCTTCCAGAAATTCATTTAACACAATGATAAGAAATAACTATTTCCACCATAACGGTGCGGAAAAATGTGACCTTAACGAGGGAGCGGTAGATTTCAGAAACGAAACCTACGATCTTTATCTTGACGGTCACCCGGGTACAATAATTACAGGCAATATTTTTAAGGGCAGTGACGTTCATACAGCTGTTTTCTTCAACTTCTGGTGTTGCTACAACACACTTTCCGGCAATACCTTTATTGATGTAAACGGTCTTTTCCACCGTGAACATGAGTCATATTCTTACGATCCCTACAAAATATTCAATATGAATGAAAAACAGATGAAAAAATGGAAAAACGCATATCCGCAAATGGAAAATTACATTGATATGGATACAATAAAATATGGTGAACATATCGTGTCAAATAATACACATATCGGTAAAGGCGACTTGATTGTTTGCTCGTCAAATATTTATAAATGCGAGCTTAACGCACACTATGACGAAATGCCTTTATTCTTGAATGAACTGATCGAAAAATTAAATTAATTTCAAAAAAAGTCCCGAACCTTGCTTCTATTCGTTCGGGACTATTTTGGTGTCTTTAGATATGAAAAAAATGCTATCGGAAAAAATCCTCGATAGCATTTTAAATTGTTTTATTCTGTTATCAAAATACGGCGTATGTGACAACTGTTCTGTTGTCATACGATCTTTAAAAATACAAGTAATATTTATACATCAGAAACGCCCCAATGTTTACACAATACTAATTCAGCTCGACGACCTACAAGGGCAGGATTGTAATTGTTTACAAATGTATGTTGTGTAAGCATATTTTCTATCTGCCTTGCCTCGTTAATATCCATAATCTTTTCTATGTCAAGTCTAAATACGCTAGGACATTTCCAAGACCAAGTAGATGCTTTATAAATACCTAGTCTTTTTTGCCATTGTGATAGATTCATATCCTTTGGTGCCGAACCTAATGATAATATAATGCTGCTAACACAAATATCAATATGTGCAGGTTTTTGAGCCGGTATTTCAACACATTTCATACCATGTTTTCTCGCATATAGTAATCCTTTACTGCCTGAAGCACAGTATATTGTTGGTAGCAGAGAGTCACCAAAGATTTTACTTTCAATTATTCTTACATTAGAATGGATTATAATTTTAGAAAGATTTGTATTCTCAAAAGCACAATTTTTAATTGAATACAAATTATAAGGTAATTCCAATTCAGTTAAATTAGTATCTGCAAATGCACAATATCCTAT
>CAYPIJ010000123.1:0-5959 GCA_964410755.1 uncultured Oscillospiraceae bacterium
TAAAGATGACGATAGTCTTGTTTATGAAAAAAGTGCACTTTTTAACGCACTTAAATATAGAAATGAATTGAATTTAAAAGGAGCTTTTATCAAGGTTGACGGCAAAATTGTTGCTTTTTCAATGGGAGAAAAAATGACTGAAGATATGGCTGTAATTCATTTTGAAAAAGCCGATACCGAATATAAAGGTGCTTATGCAATTATAAATAACGAATTTGTTAAAAATTGTTGGAATGATGTTATCTATATCAACCGTGAAGATGATATGGGAATAGAAGGCTTGAGAAAAGCTAAGCTTTCCTATTATCCATATATGTTGGCTGAAAGCTATACTATTGTTTTAAAGGAGAAAAAAGATGAGTGATATATCGAATAACAATAATACCATTCTGAAAAGAACGGTTGCAATAATGGTTCCTGTAATTTTACAGAACCTACTTACATACTTTGCCAATATGATTGACTCGGTTATGCTTTCCTCTTACGGACAGTCGGAATTTGCCGCATCTTCATTGGCAAATCAAGCATGGTTTATATATGTGCTTTTTGCTTTTGGACTTTCTACAGGCTCTTGTATTCTCACAAGTCAGTATTTTGCTTCAAAAGACAAAGAAAGCATATCTGCCGTTGTAACATTGGGATTTTTTCTGTCGGTAACAATTTCTTTTATATTTTTTGTGATTTTGTTTTTCTTACCGGAAAACTTTCTCAAAATTTACACAGATGACCCTAAGCTTATAAAATTGGGAGCATCATATTTGAAAATTGTTGCACCCGGATACCTTTTGGCAGGCGTGTCAACATTGTATTCTTCATACTTAAAAAGTATTGAAAAAGCTGTTTTTCCTCTTGTTTTTAACGGTATTACAATATGTGTGAATACAGTATTCAATTATTTTCTTATTTTCGGAACTTTTTCTTTTCCGAAATTGGGAATACAGGGAGCGGCGATAGCAACTTTGATTTCTAAAATTGTGGAATTTACGGTTATAGTAATATATTTTTCAAAACGTGAGGAATACATAACTTTAAAAGTTAATTTTAAAAGAATTAAAGAACTTATAAAAGATTTCACAAAATACAGTTTGCCTGTTTTGTTCAACGAAACTGTTTGGGGAATAGGTATTTCTTTTCAAACCGCAATTTACGGAAGAATGGGAGAAAAAGTTATAAATGCAGCAAATGTTACCGGTATGGTTGAAAAAATAGGCCTTGTTGTTTGCATGGGACTGTACCAAGCGGCAAGCGTAATTTTGGGGATTGAACTTGGAAGAGATAAATTTAAAAATGCGAAAAAATATGCAACCGGCTATATGATTTTTTCTGCAATTTTCGGGGTTATTTTCGGAATAATAATTTACAGTGCTTATCCAATAATTATAAACGCTTTCAGTTTGCCTTTGGAAACGGCTTTTGTTTATAAAAGAATGTCTCTTGTACTTTGTATACTTCTTATTGTTAAAAGTATAAATTGCATGGGGATTTGTGCTGTTTTGCGTTCCGGTGGAGATACAAGAGCGGCTCTTCTAATTGACATTCCAGTAATGATTTTAATAACCAATCCGTTGGGCGCAATTATTGCAATGAAGTTAAAAGCAGACCCTTGGGTTGTATACAGTATTTTCATTTCGGAAGAATTTATAAAAATGCCTATTATGCTTTTGCGTATCAAAACGGGAAAATGGCTTAAAAATATAACAAAATAGCCTGTTTTTTCGTAAAAATAGTTGTAATAATAAAAAAAATGCAAATATTTTGGTTTATTTTTGAAAAAACACTTGCAATTTTTAAATATTGTGTTATAATAATATGATGTAGAACGTAATTTTGGAGGAAAATTAAAATGAGTATCGAAGTAAAAGATTTAGGAAAAAACCAAGTTGAATTTTCAGTTGCAATAGACGCTGAAAAATTCGCTGAAGCTACTCAGAAGGCTTATTTAAAAAATGTAAAAAGTATTGCTCTTCCCGGTTTCAGAAAAGGTAAAGCTCCCAGAAAGATGATTGAAAAAATGTATGGAGAAGGTATCTTTTTTGAAGACGCTATCAACGATTTGTTGCCGGAAGCTTATGAAAATGCTTTAAACGAAACAAAACTCGACGTGGTTTCACAGCCGGAAATTTCAATTGACGATGTGTCAAAAGAAAATGGCTTTACTTTTACAGCTAAAGTTTTTGTACGTCCTGTAGTTGAAGTTAAAGATTATAAAGGTATAACAGCTAAAAAAGTTGTCTATACTGTAAAAGACGAACAGATTGATTCACAGCTTGAATCGGTAAGAGAAAGAAATTCAAGAATGGTTGCTATTGAAGATAGAGGTATTGAAAACGGAGATATTGCCAATATCAACTTTAAAGGATTCATTGACGGCAAGGAATTTGCAGGAGGAAGCGCTGAAAACTTTGATCTTACAATAGGTCAGGGTCAGTTTATTCCCGGTTTCGAAGACCAGCTTATCGGAAAAGGAACAAATGATGATGTTTTGGTAAAAGTTACTTTCCCTGCTGATTATCATTCTGAAGAATTACAAGGTAAAGATGCTGAATTCCAAGTAAAAATCAACAAAGTTTCTTTTAAAGAACTTCCCGAACTTGATGACGATTTTGCAAAAGACGTTTCAGAGTTTGACACATTGCAGGAATATAAAGACGATATCAAAGCAAAAATGCAGAAACAGTTTGACGAAAGATCCGCAATGGATTTTGAAAACAATGTTGTTTCTGAAGTTGCTAAAGACGTAGAAGTGGATATTCCCGATTCTATGATTGCTCAGAGAGCAGAGCTTTTGGCTCGTGAACAGGAAAATACATGGATGCAACAGGGTATTACAAGAGAAATGTATCTCCAGTTCACAGGTATGGACGAAAAAGCATATATGGAACAGTTTAAACCAAGTGCTGAAATTCAAGTTAAATCCATGCTTGTTTTGGAAGCTGTTGCCAAAGCTGAAAATCTTACAGCAAGCGAAGAAGATTTGGATAAAGAACTCGATAAGCTTGTAGAACAGTATGCTATCGAAAAAGATAAAATACTTTCTCTCGTTGCAAAAGAAGATATCGAAAAAGACATCGTTATCAGAAAAGCAATTGATTTCTTGAAAGACAATGCTGTATGCCAGGAAATTTCCGAAGAAGAGTATAAAGCAGAAAAAGAAGCTGAAGCTAAAGAAGCGGAAGAAAAGAAACCTGCCAAAAAAACAGCAACAAAGAAAACCACAACTGCAAAAAAGACAACTACAACTAAAAAAACAACAAAAAAAGCTGATGACGAAGCAGAAGAAAAACCTGCTAAAAAAACGACAACAAGAAAGAAAAAAACAGAAGAATAATAAAGGGTGAGTTTTAATGAGTTTTGTACCTTATGTTGTTGAACAAACGGGTAACGGAGAAAGAAGCTACGACATATTTTCCCGTTTGCTTAAAGACAGAATTATATTTTTATCCGACGAGGTTAATGACGCAACTGCAAGCCTTGTTGTTGCACAGATGCTCTTTTTGGAAGCAGAAGACCCCGATAAGGATATAAATTTATACATCAACAGCCCCGGCGGTTCAATTACAGCCGGAATGGCAATTTACGATACAATGCAGTACATCAAATGCGATGTTTCCACAATTTGTATCGGTATGGCGGCAAGTATGGGAGCATTTCTCCTTACTGCCGGTGCAAAAGGAAAGCGTTATGCGCTTCCAAACAGTGAAGTTATGATCCATCAGCCTTTGGGCGGAACCCAAGGTCAGGCTACCGACATAAAAATTCACGCTGAAAGAATTATCAAAATGAGAGAAACTTTGAACCAAATTCTCAGCGAAAGAACCGGACAGCCGATCGAAGTTATTGAAAGGGATACCGAAAGAGATAATTTTATGTCTGCACAGCAGGCTATGGAATATGGTCTTGTCGATAAGGTTATCGAAAAAAGATAATAATTTCACAACTAAACCTTAACTTTTGCGGTGTGGTGACCTGTTTTGCGTTGTCACACCGTTTTAAATATCATTTTTTGAGAGGATAAACTTTTTATGGCTAACAGAAGTGACGATAACAATTTTTGCTATTTTTGCGGACGACACCAAGACGAAGTGGACCAGATAATAAAAGGCGGAGCGGCAAATATTTGCGACGAATGTGTGCTCAATTGCTTTGATATTATTATGTCCAATTCCAATGATATGCCTGCATCAAGAGCGAAGAAAAAGAAAAAAGAAGCACCGCAAATCAATATGTTGAAGCCGAAAGAAATTAAAGAACAACTTGATTTGTATGTTATAGGGCAGGATAAAGCTAAAGTTGCTTTGTCTGTTGCTGTGTATAATCATTTTAAACGTGTTTTTAAAGAAGATAAAAATGACGATACAGAATTGAAAAAAAGTAATGTCCTTCTTTTGGGACCTACCGGTAGCGGTAAAACCTTGCTTGCTCAAACTCTTGCAAGAATTCTTGATGTGCCTTTTGCCATTACAGATGCCACAACTCTCACCGAAGCAGGCTATGTTGGTGAGGACGTTGAAAATATTCTTTTAAGACTTGTTCAGGCGGCGGATTATGACATTGAAAAAGCCCAAAAAGGCATTATTTATATCGATGAAATAGATAAAATCGCAAGAAAAAGCGAAAATCCGTCTATTACAAGAGATGTAAGCGGTGAAGGTGTACAACAGGCACTTTTGAAAATTATTGAGGGTACTGTTGCCAATATTCCTCCTCAAGGTGGAAGAAAACATCCTCAACAAGAGTTCATAAAGCTTGACACTACCAATATTTTATTTATTTGTGGCGGTGCTTTTGACGGAATAGAAAAAATTATTCAAAAGAGAACTCAAAGCACAAGTTTAGGTTTTAATTCTACGGTTAATTCCAAAAAAGAAGAATCTAAGTCTGCTCTTTTGTCTAAAATCATACCTCAGGATTTGTTGAAATTCGGCCTTATTCCCGAATTTGCAGGCAGATTGCCTGTTGTTGTTCCTCTTGAAGAACTTGACGAAAAAATGCTTTTACAAGTTCTTACGGAACCTAAAAATTCAGTTATTAAGCAATACAAAAAGCTTATGCAGTATGATGATGTAAAACTTGAATTTGACGATGATGCTTTGAAAGCTGTTGTTAAAAAGGCAAAAGAGAGAAATACCGGTGCAAGGGGATTAAGATCTATTGTTGAAAATGCAATGACGGATATAATGTTTGAAGCTCCTTCAAATCCGGAAATTAAAAAAGTAACTGTTACACAAGCTTGTATTGAAAACGGTGAAAAACCGATAATTGAATAATAAAAAAAACACCGAAATTTAGTTTTCGGTGTTTTTTTGTGTGTAATCTTAAATGCATTTATAAACATCTTTATATAACTTGTTTTTAATTTTTTCAAAAGCTTCTTCGTCTATTTTTCCCAAAGTTGTCATAATAAGAAGGGGAACAGATTTTTTATCTTTTGAAAAAGCAGGCTGTTCGTAGGGGTATTCATTTAAGAAAAATCCATTTCTTTCATAAAAGCCTATTCTTCTTTTTGCAATGTCATTTTCCGGTAGTTCAACCTCAAGGCAAATTGTTTTGTTGTATTTTTTTTTCAATTCTTCCAAAATTTTACTTCCCAAACCGCAATTTCTGAAATTGGGATTTACTGCAAAATGTTCAACAAAAACAATGTCGTTAAGCTCCCAAACTGCTATAACTGCTTTAATTTCTTTGTCTGTGGTATACAGTCCGTAAGCGGTGTAATTCGAGTCGTTAAAAACGTCTTTTTGTTCTTCGTAGTTTCTGTATTCGTCTTTCGGAAAACTCATTTCCATAAGCTTGTAAAAATTATCAAAATCATTGCTTTTTAATATTTCCAATTTTAATTAACTCCTTTTTATTATTCTTTTTTCAATATTAATCCCAACACTTTGAAAATATATAAAAGTGCAAGGTATACAATTCCGCTTATAACTATGGGAATTATAAAATAAAATTTGTTTAATGC
>CAYPIJ010000124.1:0-5943 GCA_964410755.1 uncultured Oscillospiraceae bacterium
TTCAAATTGTGGTTTTTCACACCAAAAACATACATTTTTTTCTGTAAATTCACCAAAAAAATGCAAAAACATTAAAAATTAGGTAAATTTGTGCCAAAAATGCACACGAAATTACATAGTCAAAATTAAAAAATTATGCTATAATAATAAAAAACAGAAAAAGGAGATGTTAGAATTGCAAAAAAGAAAGAAGAAAGTACAGACAATAGGAAGCAGTTCAAAAAGAGATATGATTGATTTCTTAATAATGATACTGCCTGCGGTGGTATTGTTATTCCTGTTTAGCTATGCGCCACTGTACGGATTGCTTATAGGATTTAAAAAATATAATCCTAACTTGGGCATATTTAAAAGTGAATGGGTGGGATTTGAAAACTTTAAATTCTTCTTCACGTCAAGTGATGCGGTAAGAGTAACAAGAAACACCATCTTATATAACGGTAGCTTCATTATTATCGATATGATCGTTGCCGTTGCACTTGCACTTTTGTTCTTCAACTTGAAAAACAGAATTGCATTGAAAACGTATAACACAATTGTTATACTTCCAAAATTCTTGTCAGCGGTTTTGATTTCATTTATCGTTTACGGTATCTTGAATCCCGTTTCAGGTGTACTCAACCAGGTGCTTGCAGCTTTTGGTATGGAAGCTGTGGATTGGTATTCAAAGCCGAGTGCTTGGCCTGTTATATTGGTAGTTGTTCACATTTGGCAAACGGTTGGAATGAACTGCATTCTCTACTATGCGTCACTTATGGGAATAGACGATTCACTTTTCGAAGCAGCAACCTTGGACGGTGCAAGCAAATGGAAAATGATAACAAATATTTGTATTCCTCATTTGTCCTCAATAATGTGTATCACATCAATTCTTGCGGTAGGCGGAATTTTCGGCGGTGACTTCGGTTTGTTCTACCAAACACCGAGAAATATCGGAGCTCTTTATCCCACAACGGATATTTTGCCAACATACATATTCAGAGGCTTGCAAGACGGAAATATGAGTATCTCAACGGCAATAGGTTTCTTCCAGTCGTTGGTTGGAATGTGCCTTGTAATACTTACAAATACCATAGTAACAAAAATAGCTCCTGAAAACAGCTTGTTCTAAGGAAGAAAGGAAATGAAAAAATGAAACAGACAACTAAAATCGGACAGTTTTTATTGCACGTATTTTTCATAATATTGTGCTTGGCATACATAACCCCGTTTCTGCTTTTGATTTCAATTTCGATATCTTCCGAAACGGCAATACAAAATTTCGGATATACAATATTACCGAAAGAAATAAGTTGGGCGGCTTATGAACAAATATTCAGAAACCCCACAACAATGCTTACAGCATACAAAACAACAATTATATTCAGTTTGGCAACAACATTCGGTTCAATCGTGGTAACCTCATTGGCGGCATACCCACTTTCAAGACCGAATTTCAGATTTAAAAAAGCATTTAGTTTTTACTTGTTCTTCACAATGCTTTTCTCGGGTGGACTTGTACCGAGCTACATTATCAACACAAGTGTACTTCACTTAAACGATACAATTTGGATTTACATTTTGCCCGCACTTGTTTCGGCATGGAATGTAATCGTTGTAAGAACGTTTTTCCAGGGCTTACCGGGAGAACTTCTCGATGCGGCGAAAATCGACGGTCTTTCAGAAATGGGAATGCTCTTTAGAATAGTAATTCCTCTTTCAACACCGGTATTGGCTACAATTGGATTTATGACTTTGCTCGGAAAGTGGAACGATTGGAATACTTCACTTATCTATATTGATAACGCTAAACTTTATTCACTTCAATATATGCTTCAAAAAATTCTTAACGAAGCAGAGTTCCTCAAACAGGCAGCATCTGACGGAACAGGATTTTTTGAAAACACACAAGCACCTACAGACAGCTTGAAATATGCAATGGCGATGGTTGCCGCAGGCCCAATGCTCGTGGTATTCCCATTCTTCCAAAAATATTTCACACAAGGTCTTGTTGTTGGATCAGTTAAAGGTTAATGTATTCACTACAAAAGGGATATCCCTTTTGTAGTATATAAGGATTATATACTATTATAGTATGTTTATCATTTCGATTAAACCGAGAGATACACTCCACTCGGACTAACGTCCTCGGTCGGTATGACAAAAAGGAAAGGGCAATGCCTTTTTATCCACGTCATTTCGACTAAGTGCCAAAGGCACGCACGGAGAAATCCCATTCGTATAATAACGATGTATGTATAAACTCGTAGGGGCGGATATTATCCGCCCGCAAAGTCTCCATTACAAAAGGGGACAAAATTAACATTGTAAAAAAAATATTATCATATAAAAGAAAGAAGGTTTAAAATGAGAAAAAAAATCATTTCCTTACTGCTGACAGTAATGACAGTTTGCTCACTCCTCGCAGTTCCGGCTGTAGCCTCCGAAACAAACGACGGAACAAATGCAGGCAAAATTTACTATGTTGCCAAAAACGGTAACGACAGCAACCCGGGTACGATTGACCAACCTTTCGCAACAATTGACCATGCGAGAGACGCAATCAGAGACCTGAAAAATACCGTTGGACTTCCCGACGGTGGCGTAACAGTATATGTTCGTGAGGGCGTATACGAAAGAGAAACATCACTTGAATTTACTAATGAAGATTCCGGTGAAGAAGACAAAAGAATTACATATTCCGCTTATCCCGGCGAAAAAGTTGAGATTACAGGCGGTAAGTACATCAACAGCGGTGACTTCAAAAAGGTTACCGACCAAAAAGTACTTAACAGATTTTATCCCGATGTTCGTGATAAAGTTGTTTATGTAAATCTTAAAGATTACGGCTACACAGATCACGGCACATGGACCGTTGCTTACGACAACGACGGTAACAAAACAAACGATGAAGTTTATGAACCTTGGGAGCTTGGTGGTGAAACACTTATGTATGCAACTCCCGGTTATATGGTGTTCATAGACGATACACCTCTTGACATTGCCAGAGTTCCAAACCGTATATCAAGCGGTGAAAACGAAGGTATGTGGGACTACTTCTCATCAGGTAAAGCTGTTTCCACAAAAACAGGTGACTACGGTGGTACTTTTGTTTATACCGACAACAGAATCGAGCAGTGGGAAACTTATGAAGATGTTGCGGTTTACGGTTTCTGGAATACTTCCTGGAAATTTGAAACATCTGCTATCCAGTCTGTAGATTTCGATAAACAGCAAATTACTTTAAGACATCGTTTGGGTTCTTTCACAGAAACAGGTAGAAGATATGTTTACCTCAACGTTTTGGAAGAGCTTGACAGCGAATTGGAATATTTTATTGAAAAAGATACACTTAACCTCTATATGTTGAAGAGTGACCTTATGAATAAAGGCAGAATCGGTATCACAAAATTCGGCTCAGACCAAACTCGTGATAATCTTATTTCTTTCCATTCAGGTGCTTCTTATATTACATTCAGAGGCTTTGATGTTACTCTTTCAAGAACAAACGGTATCAAAGTTATAACTTCAAACAACGTTCTTATCGACCAATGTGAAGTTAAAAACATCGGTTATAACGGTGTTGGTATCGGTGGTAACAATCACGGTGACCGTGCACGTACATCACGTGGTATGTGTGCAATTTACGAAACAGAATATATGAACGGAATGTTCTCCATGACTTCCAGAGAAGAATATGAAAAAAGATTGACTACTAACTGTGGTATTACAAATTCTGTAATTAAAAACATTGGTGGTACAGGCGTTTGCGTATTCGGTGGAGATATTCTTGAATGTGAAGCTTCAAACAACTTCATTAAAAACTGTGAAGTTGCCTACACAGGTAGATATATGTCTTGTTACGGTTACGGTATCGATATTGCAGGTTGCGGAAACATAGCTTCCCACAACACAGTTCACGATACTCCTGAAGCTGCTTTTCTTTATAACGGTACAGACCTTATTATTGAATGGAACGATATCTACCACGTAATGATTGACGGTTCCGACTATGGTGTTTTCTACTCATGTGGTTGGAACAACGAAATGAACTTGGGAACCGAGCTTAGATATAACTTTATCCATAACGTTCCTAACACAAACTTTCCCGGTGATGGTATTGCCGCTACAAACGGTATCTCAACTCGTCACGCATTTTACAACGATAACGGACAGCCGTTCTTGAAAGTTCACCATAATGTAGTTTGGGACGTTCCTACAGGTTCATTCCAGGCAGGTTGTTCTGAAAATAACTATTGGGATAATATCTTTATAGATGTACTTCTTCCTATTGAAAATACAGGTGAAAACGGTACAGCAAGTGCTTTGAGAAGCGGAAAATCAGCGTTCTGGACATTGGGATATACCAATTTCTTTAACCCAAGATTTACCGAAAACGAGAAGTTTAAAGAAAAATACCCCGAATTTATGGAATTGAGACAGAAAATGCTCGATATGGGCGCTGAAGCTTGGCAGCCTGTTCAGGACATTAGCGACAACGTATTTGTTTTCTACAATTGTCCCGAACGTTATACAACAAACTTCTTTGCACAAACAATTTACACAGGAACACTTTCCGACGAATATTCAAGATATGAAAATAACTATTTCACAACTGAAGACATCGGATTTTACGACATCAACGGTGCAGATTTCAGAATTAAGCCAAATGCAGAAATTTTGAAAACACACCCGGGACTTGCTTCAATCGATACAACAAAAACAGGTTGTTTAAACAACAGAACAGACGAAATTCTTGAAAACAGCGTAACACTTAAAGTAAATAATGCAACAGCTTACAACTTTGGTGAATATTCACTTGTTGACAGCCAAAACGCAAACGTTACACCTATTATCAAGGATTCAAGAACACTTGTTCCTGTTCGTTTCATTGCAGAAGCATTTGACAGCAAAGTAGATTGGAACGCAGATACAAAAACAGTTACAATCACAAAAGGCGGAAAGAATATCAGCCTTACAATCGGCGACAACAAAATGACAGTTGACGGTAAAACGGTAGAGCTTGACGTTTCAGCAAGCATCGAAAACGGAAGAACAATGATTCCCATTAGAGCAATAGCTGAAGCATTGGATAAAAACGTAACCTATGACGATAGCGGACTTATCATAATCACCGACCTCACCGTCGACGAAGAAGCAGATAAAGAATTTATTCAACATATCACAAATTATAATTTTTAATAGCGATGTTCGCACACCAAAAAAGCCTCCCTTGCCTAAAGGGAGGAGAACCACCGCAGGTGGTGGAGGGATAATGAATAGAAAACATAATTCCGATTTAACAACCAATGCAAAAACATTGCGTAAGAATATGACAAAAGAAGAGCGACATCTGTGGTATGATTTCTTGAAGAGCTATCCTGTAAGATTTTTGCGACAAAAAGTAATTGACAACTATATTGTTGATTTTTACTGTCATAGTGCAAGATTGATTGTTGAGCTTGACGGCTCACAGCATTATGAGGAAAAAGTTTTGCAAAAGGATAGAATCAGAACAGAAAGAATAGAAAAACGTAATTTAACAATTATAAGAATACCGAACAATGAAATAAACAAAAATTTTGAGGGAGTTTGCGATTATATTGATAATATTGTGAAAGTATCCCTCCGACAGTCTTCGACTGCCACCTCCCTTTAGGCAAGGGAGGCATTGGTCGGAATGACGTGCAAGAGGGAAAAAGACCTACCCACGTCATTTCGACTAAGTGCCAAAGGCACGCACGGAGAAATCCTATTCATATAACAACGATGTATGTACAAACTCGTAGGGGCGGATATTATCCGCCCGAAAAGCCCCCCTTGCCTAAAGGGGGGAAGAAAACCGTAGGTTTTCAGGGGGGATATTTACCAAAACAAAGAAAAATTGAATATTACTTTGTGTAACGATATATCCCTCCGACAGTCTTCGACTGCCACCTCCCTTTAGGCAAGGGAGGCATTGGT
>CAYPIJ010000125.1:0-5807 GCA_964410755.1 uncultured Oscillospiraceae bacterium
ATAAAATAAAAATCATTAAAATTAAAAAAAGGAGAAAAATAATTATGTATTACATCGGAATAGACTTGGGCGGTACAAACATCGCAGTAGGTATTGTAAAAGGAAACGGAGAAATTTTGGCAAAAAAAAGTACTCCGACAGTACCGGGAGATATGAATAAAACCATTTCACTTATGGCAAACCTTATAAAAGAAATCTGCAAAGACGAAAACGTTTCTTTTGAAGAAATTAAGTCTATAGGTGCCGGAATACCGGGAACAATCGACTCAAAAAACGGAGTTGTTGTGTATTCCAACAACTTAAATATGGAAAATTACGAATTTGTAAAAGAACTTCAAAAACACATTGACAAACCTGTGTTCATTTCAAACGATGCCAACGTTGCTGCTCTCGGTGAAGCTGTTTCAGGCGGTGCAAAAGATTGCGACAGCGCAGTTATCGTAACATTGGGAACAGGTGTAGGCGGAGGAATTATTCTTGACGGAAAAATCTGGGAGGGATATATGTCTGCCGGTGGTGAAATCGGTCACACCGTAATTTCAGTTGACGGTGAACAATGCTCTTGCGGAAGAAAAGGTTGTTGGGAAGCATATTCTTCAGCTACCGCATTAATAAGAGATACAAAAAAAGCAATTGACAAAAACCCAAATTCACTTATGGTAAAAATGGTCGAAAAAGACGGCAAAGTGTCAGGTAAAACCGCATTTAAAGCAGCAAGAGAAAATGACGAAGCGGCTCAAAGCGTTGTTGATAGCTATATTAAACATTTGGCTGAAGGTGTTGCCAATATGATAAATCTTCTTTCACCTGAATGTGTTCTTTTAGGTGGCGGTGTTTCCCACGAGGGCGACAATCTTCTTAATCCTTTAAGAGAAGCTGTAAAGCCACTTATATATGGCGGAAACAGAATACCACGTGCAAAAATTGATGTTGCAAAATTGGGCAACGATGCCGGTATAATCGGAGCGGCAATGCTCGGAAAATAAAAAATCGAAAGGAAGTTTTTTGTGTACTTTAGTGAACTTATAAAACTTACAAATGAAAAAAATGTTTTGAAAAACGAATCGCTTTCCAAACATTGCACCTTTAAAATAGGTGGAAGTTGCGAATATCTTGTTTTTCCTGAAAGCCAAAAAGAGCTTACAGACATTTTAAAGCTTGCAAAAGAAGAAAATATTCCCCTTAATATAATCGGAAACGGCTCAAACGTACTTTTTTCCGACGATTTTCACAAGGGAATTGTAATTAAAACAACACATCTTGACGAAATAACCGTAAACGGCAACGAAATCACAGCCTTTTGCGGTGCAAAATTGTCTCAAGTATGCAATGTTGCCCTTAAAAATTCATTAAGCGGTATGGAAGAATTAAACGGTATACCGGGGACAATCGGAGGTGCCGTATATATGAATGCCGGTGCTTACGGCGGAGAAATTAAGGACGTTTGCATTGAAACAACATATATAGACGAAGATTTTTCAATTAAAACCATAAAAAACGAGGAACACAATTTTTCCTACAGAAAAAGCTTTTTCACAAATAGAAATCTTGTTATTTTAAAATCAAAATTTCTTTTGAAAAAAGGAAACGAAGAAGAAATTAAAGCAAAAATGCAAGATTATATTCAAAGAAGAAACGAAAAACAGCCCCTTAATTTTCCCAATGCCGGTAGCACGTTTAAACGTCCAACAGGGTATTTTGCGGGAAAACTTATTGAAGACAGCAATTTAAGAGGCTTTTGCATCGGTGATGCTTGCGTTTCCGAAAAGCATTGCGGATTTGTTGTAAACAAAGGAAATGCTACCGCAAAAGATGTAACAGAATTAATAAAACACGTTCAAAAAAACGTAAAAGAAAATTTTGGTGTGGATTTGGAAACGGAAATCAAATTTATATAAAAGAGGATAAAAAAATATGCGTTTTGTAATTATAACGGGATTGTCAGGTGCAGGAAAATCTCAAGTTGTAAAAATAATGGAAGATATGGAATTTTATTGCATAGACAATATGCCCCCTGCCCTCATTCCAAACTTTGTTGAAGTTTGCTACCAATCGAAGCTTGAAAAAATAGCCCTTGTAACAGACCTTAGAGGCGGAGAAATGTTTAAGCAAATTTTCGATGCTTTAAATAAGCTAAAACAGTCTAAATACGACTTTGAGCTTTTATTTTTGGAAGCATCGGACGAGGTTTTGGTAAAGCGTTACAAAGAAACAAGACGCCGTCACCCATTACTTTCTTCCAATTCAACTGTTATAAACGCAATTGAAAAAGAAAGAAAAGCACTTTCTGAGCTTAGAAAAATAGCAACAAGTATTGTTGATACGTCTAATCTAACTTTAAATCAGCTTAGAGAACAAATAACAAGCATTTTCAAGGACGGTGAAAACTACGAGGGAATCGTTACCTATGTTGAATCCTTTGGTTTTAAATACGGTATCCCTCTTGATGCCGACCTTGTTTTTGACGTAAGATTTTTGCCGAATCCGTTCTACATTGAAGAACTAAAAGCATACAACGGCAACGATAAGTGTGTTTCCGACTATGTTTTAAGTTATTCTCAAACAACGGAATTTCTGAAAAAATTGGAAGATATGATTGATTTCCTTATACCTCATTACATTGAAGAGGGAAAGTCACAACTTGTTGTGGCGATAGGTTGCACGGGCGGTCAGCACAGAAGCGTTACCATAGCAAATGAGCTTTACGGCTACTTAAAAGAAAAAAAGCACAACGTATTTTTACGTCACAGAGAACAAGACAAATATACAAGATAGAGGACATAAAAAAATATGAAAAACATAAATTTAAAAAGCTTAAGAAGTAATATTTTACTTATAATAACGGCATTTATTTGGGGTTCCGCTTTTGTTGCCCAAAGTGTTGCAACAGACGGTGTACAACCTTTTACGTTCAATATGATACGTTCAATAGTGGGTGCAATCGTTCTTCTTCCCGTAATTGCAATTTTTTCAAAAATAAACAAACGTGAAAAAAAGGAAGTATCGGGAACAAAAAAAGATTTAGTTGTAGGCGGAATTGCTTGCGGAATTGTACTTGCGGTAGCAAGTGCATTTCAACAAACAGGAATTTCAATGGGTGCTTCATCGGGAAAAGCAGGATTTATTACTGCAATGTACATACTAATCGTGCCAATATTGGGGATTTTTTTGAAGAAAAGAGTAGGTCTTAAAGCTTGGATAAGCGTATTTTTGGGAGTTTTGGGAATGTATTTTCTTTGTATGACAAAAGGTGATGTTTCCCTTTCAAAAGCGGACTTTTACCTTATTATGTGTGCTTTTTGTTTTTCTTTACACATAATAACAATAGATCATTTTTCACCAAAGGTTGACGGCATAAAAATGTCTTGCATACAATTTATAACTTGTGCAATTGTAAGCGGAATATTTATGTTCTTCACAGAAACACCGTCTTTAAATGCAATTTTGGAAAATTGGTTCCCAATTTTTTACACAGGCGCAATGTCCAGTGGTGTTGCTTACACACTTCAAATTATTGCTCAAAAGGATACCAATCCGGTTGTAGCCTCTCTTATTATGAGTTTGGAATCAGTTTTTGCTCTCTTGTGCGGTTGGGTAATTTTACACGAAATTATGAGTGGGCGAGAAATTATCGGTTGTCTTCTTGTATTTTTCGGAATAATACTTTCACAGCTTCCCGATTTTTCAAAAAAATCAACAAAAACAAAATCTTAAAAATTATTTTCTTTATAAAGTGAAAAAAGTGTAAAAAACAATGTTTTTTACACTTTTTTGTTGTTCGACTAAATTTTATTACTCTTGTTCTTCTTCAGAGTATTTTTTGTAGTTTTTCCTTGCAACATACACCATCGAAAGAGAAAGTGTAAGCACAAATGAAGTTATCAAAAGCAAAATAATTGTTATATATATGTTTAAAAACAGACAAGTATACAAAGTAAAAACTGCCAGTAATACGTAAATATAAGAAATTATTGTGCTTAAAAGCTGTTGCGATGTAGGCATATACCTTTTTGTCAAATCCTTTTGATATGCAAAAATGAAAAGCACATTAATAAGTTGGATAATCGTTGTGGATATGTAGAACAAAAAGGGGTTATCGGGGTTATCTATAAATATTTCTATTACAAAATAAACCACATTCATAATAAGCGCCGCCGTTACAGGCACAATTTGGTCAAATCCGTATGAATACTGATTTTTTCTGAATGCATCTCCAATTCTTCTCGCATAGAATAAGCACCCGAAAATGCAGTAAAACACTATTGGAATTGACATATAATACAATTTGTAAAACTCCACATTAAGCTTTGAATTTATCAAAATCGCAAAGTTCATAAGAAACATTACAACTTGAGAAAAAATTAAATAAATCATAAGTTTTCTCCAATCTTTCCAATTTATTCACCGCTTAAAGCAAGTATTCTTCTCATTGTAACATTTGCGGAAGTCATTTCAACAGAATCTACAATACCGTTATTGCAAAGGTCTATTGCATAAGTTCTGCCAACCTGCAAAACTGTTTTTGAACCCGGCGTGTTTGTAAACACATCACTTGCGGTAATCTGTTTGCTACCTGTTGAAATAACGTTGCAAAATACTCTCATTGTGTAACCGTTATTGTTGTTTACGCACATTGAGGGATAATATTCCAATTCCATTTCAACGCCCAAATCCGCTGCTTTATTTATCCATGGAGAGAGAATATTTATAAATATGTCTCTGTAATCTCTTACAAAATCATAACACTGATAAGGCTTATTTTCACTGTTTCCGTTGTAAAGCTCTTTTTCGTAAACACCGAAAGAAACATCTTCAAGAATTACTCTGTAATCGCTTGCGTTTGACGGATAAGCCGCTGCGTTTTCGGATTTTTTAATTTTTGTCTGAACATTTTTTGTTATACCGTCTTTAGAGATAACAACTTTCACAAGTATCGGTGCAACATCGTCCAAACGTGCTACAAATTCCGCAAATTCTTTCATAGTTGCAATTTTTGTGCCGTCTTTTCCCATTAAAAGTTTTTCACTTGAAATAGTTGCTCCGTTTGGATCGTGAGTTTTTGCGGCAAAGGAAAGAACTGCTGCAGTATCTGCCAAAGTTGCCGGTTTTTCTATGTTTTCCAAAGACATAAATTCAAATCCCAACACATTTTCACAAACATAGTAAAAATCTCTTGCATATTTGTGTTCAAAAGGAACTTCAGTTCCCAAGCCTGCATAAGTTGTTTCTTTTTCGTTCATAACAACGGTAACAGCCGCATTTGCAAGTTCACCGTAAGTATATGTATCGTTTTCATTATACTTTTTGTCGCCCAAAAGCATTGTTGCGTTATAAACTTTTTTCAAAACATCGCTTGAATATTCCGTCTGTGTTGCAATAACAACAGTTCTTGTTTCTTCATTCCAATCAACAAGACAACCGAAAGCTTCGGAAATTGCACGAACAGGAACAAGAGTTCTGCTGTTTATAATTTGTGCCGGAACATCAAGAACAATTTCAGCTCCGTTTTTCGTCATAATGTTGTTTTGGTTTTGGATTTTAATAACAATACCGTCTCTTGTGCCGGTTGCTGTGCTTGTTTCTCCGTCCCATTCAACGTTTGCGCCCAATTTTTGGAAAATAAATCTCATAGGCACAAGTGTTCTTCCGTCGATAATAACAGGTTGCTGGTCAAAAGAAATAACCGTACCGTCAACAGTAACGACAATATCGTCATTTGCGGCAAAAACGCCTGTTTGAAGTGTAAAAATAATTAAAAATAATGTAATTACAGAAAATAGTTTTTTCATATTTTTTAATTCCTTTCC
>CAYPIJ010000126.1:0-5757 GCA_964410755.1 uncultured Oscillospiraceae bacterium
AATGAATTCAGGTTGTATTTGTTGCAGTCTTGTGGGAGATTTTTCAAAAGCTTTGGTACAAGTTGTCGAAGAGTTTAATCCGGACAGAATTCTTATTGAACCATCCGGTGTAGGAAAATTGAGCGACGTAATAAGAGCAGTAAAAAGCGTAAAAAACGATAATCTTATTCTTAACAGTTTTACAACCGTTGCGGATGCAAACAAATGCAAAATGTATATGAAAAATTTCGGTGAATTTTTCAACGACCAAATTGAAAATGCAAGTTGCATAATTTTAAGCCATACAGAAAATATTTCCGACGAAAAGCTTGAAAATTGCGTAGCTTTATTGAAAGAACACAACAATAGCGCTGTTATTGTTACAACTCCTCATTCCGACCTTACAGGAGAGCAACTTCTTTCTGCTATTGAAAAAACAAATACAGTTGAAAACGAGCTTAAAAAGTTGGAAGAAGAACATCACCACCACGAGCATGATGAACATTGTTGCTGCCATGAGCATCATCACCACGAACATGACGAAGACTGTGATTGTCACGAACATGAGCATCACCATCATCACCACGATGAGGATTGTGATTGCCACGAACACCATCACGAGCATGGAGAAAATTGCGGTTGCCATGAACATCACCATGAACACGACGAGAATTGCGGTTTTCATAATCACGAGCATCACCACGAACACGGACATCACCATGCTGACGATGTATTTACAAGCTGGGGACAGGAAACAACTAAAAAATATTCAAAAGCTGAAATTGAAAATATTCTTTCCGAACTTAAAAATGAAGAAAAATACGGCATAATTTTGCGTGCAAAAGGTATTGTAAATTCAAATGATGAAAATTGGGTACATTTTGATTATATCCCCAACGAAATCGACGTTAGAAACGGAAGCTCCGATATTATCGGAAAAATTTGCGTAATCGGTTCAAACATCAACGAAGAAAATTTGAAAAAACTTTTTATGCTTTAAAGGAGTAAAAGAAAATGCAAGAAATACCTGTATATCTTTTTACGGGCTTTTTGGAAGCCGGTAAAACAAAATTTATACAAGAAACATTGGAGGACCCTCGATTTGACACAAAAGAAATTACGTTATTTTTAATGTGTGAAGAAGGAATTGAGGAATTAAATCCTAAAAAATTTGCTTGTGACAACGTTTACGTTGAATATATTGAAGATAAAGAAGAAATCAATTCAGAGAATTTAAACAAGCTCGCCGAAAAATACAGAATAACAAGAGTTGTTATTGAATATAACGGTATGTGGGAATTGGGACTTTTATATTCCGAATTACCCGAAAATTGGATGGTATATCAAGAGCTTATGTTTGCCGACAGCAACACAATTTTAGCATATAATCAAAATATGCGTCAGCTTGTTGTAGACAAGCTTCAAAGCTGTGAGCTTGTTATTTTCAACAGAAGAAAACCCGGTAGCGATATTTTGGAGCTTCATAAACTTGTTAGAGGAATTTCCAGACGTGCAAACATTATTTATGAAGATGTAAACGGAGAAATCGAAAACGACGAAATTGTAGACCCACTCCCCTTTGACATTAATGCCGATGTTATAGAAATAAAGGACGAAGATTTTGCAATATGGTACAGAGATTTAGCGGAAGAAACCGAAAAATATAACGGAAAAAAAGTTAAATTTAAAGGAATTATTGCAATTGATGATCAAATTCCGTCAAATATTTTTGTTGCAGGTCGCCATATTATGACTTGCTGTGCCGACGACATTGCTTACAGAGGTTTGGCTTGCAAAGGTGGCAGAACCAAAGCTTTAAAGAGCCGTGATTGGCTTACAATAACAGGAAAAATCGCAATTGAGCATTGCTCAATATATGAAGGAAACGGTCCTGTTATCAAAGTTGAAAGCATTGAAAAGGCAACAACCCCTGAAGAAGAAGTTTGCACATTTTATTAAAGCAATAACATAAATTAAAATTGATACTGCGAAATTTTTTTGCAGTATCTTTTTTATGAGAATTTTTTAATGGTATTTTAATCTTTATATTATATACTTGAATTACGGAAAAAAGTATGATATAATAAAAAAAGGGGTGTCTTAATTATGAGAATTTTGGTTGTTGAAGATGAAAAAGATTTAAACAGAGTTATATCAAAAAGGCTTGAAAATGAAGGCTACAGTGTTGACAGATGCTTTGACGGTGAGGAAGCCTTGGAATTTATAAATATGGGGGAATTTGACGTTATCATAATGGATATTATGATGCCGAAAATGTCGGGAACCGATGTTTTAAAAACAATGCGGAGTAATAAAAACGATACACCTGTTTTGCTTTTGACCGCAAAAGACAGCATTGCGGACAGAGTTTCGGGACTTGATGCCGGTGCACAGGATTATCTTATAAAACCCTTTGCTTTTGAAGAACTTTTGGCAAGAATACGCAACATTACAAGAAAAACCGCAGGATATTCAACCAATATTTTCTCAATAGCAAATTTAACATTGGATATTAATACACATACCGTTGTAAGAGGAAATAAAATAATCAATCTTTCCGCAAAAGAGTTCGACATTTTGGAATATATGATGAGAAACAAAGAAATTGTGCTTTCAAGAGAAAAAATTGAAAATCATGTATGGAATTACAACTATTACGGAGGAACAAACGTTGTTGACGTTTATATTCGATATTTAAGAAAGAAAATTGACGAAAATTTCGACACAAAGCTTATTCACACCATTAGAGGTGCAGGCTATGTTTTAAGAGAAGAACTTTAAAAAGCAGGTGGAATTTAAAATGAAAAGAATTTCCGTAAAATTAAAAGTAACTTTATGGTACACCGGTATCATTGCCGTAATTTCAATAATTACAATTTTGGCAATGAGTTCAATAATGCAAAGTACAATAAAAAATGATATTCACAGAAATATAACAAGGGTAGTAACTGATTTTTCAAGAAGAATTACAATGCACGGAAAATTTGATGTCGTTCCCCCACCCAACTTTTTTTACGACCAAGGCGTACACATAGTTCTTTATGACAATAATAAAAATGTTATAGGCGGTCACGTTCCTTTCAATCTTGACAGTAAAGATTTTTCTTTCAGAAGCAATGATGTAAGAGAAACAAATTACAATTCGCATTTTTACTATGAATATGACAAAAAAATAACAACTCACGACAATAAAATCTATTGGGTAAAAGGAATTATGTCTTTGGACGAAAAAACTTATGCCATTTTGTCGGTTACACAAACAAATATCGCACTATCTCTTATAATGGTTATTGTTGCAGGTATAGGTGGTTATATTATTATCAACCGTGCCTTTGTTCCTGTAAACAAAATAAGAGAAACGGCAAACAAAATTGCCAAAAGCACAGATTTATCGCAAAGAATTAATTTAACAAACGGCAAAGACGAAATTCACGCACTTGCACAAACATTTGACGAAATGCTTGAAAAAATCGAAGTAACTCTTGAAAAAGAAAAGCAATTCACTTCCGATGCATCTCACGAATTAAGAACACCGGTTGCTGTAATTTTATCGGAATGTGAATATATGGAAACTTGTGCAAAAACAACGGAAGAATATGCCGAAGCTTCTGCTTGCGTTAAAAGACAAGCGGAAAAAATGCAAAAACTTATTTCCGAATTACTTACAATTTCAAGAATGGATAAAAATACACTTCAAGCCAATTTTGAAGATATTGATATAAGCGAACTTTTAACATTTATTTGCGATGAACAAGAAGAAATACAAGAAAAAGCCATTACTTTAAAAAAAGATATTCAAAACGGTATTGTTGCATATTGCGACAGATTTTTATTGGCACGACTTTTTATCAATCTCATTTCAAATGCCTACCAATATAACAAAGAAAACGGTAGTGTATCTGTTACTTTAAAAACAGTTGAAAAAAACGTTGTTTTCACCGTAAAAGATACGGGAATAGGAATATCGGAAGAAAACATTGAAAAAATATGGGAAAGATTTTACCAGGAGGACAGTTCCAGAAGCCAAAACGAAAACGGAAGTATGGGATTGGGGCTTTCAATGGTGAAATGGATTGGCGAATGTCATAACGGATTTTTCACAGTAAAAAGTGAAAAAAATGTGGGAAGTGAATTTACTTTCACATTCCCACAAGATAAAACTAACCTATAACACCGCTTACAAGAAGGGTTGAAATTATACCTACAGCAATACCAATCCAAGATTTTAATGTTATTTTTTCTTTAAAAATAACAAGACCGGAAAGAATAAAAAGTATCATTGGTATAACGTTTGCAATTGGGAAAAATATAACTGTAGGTAACTCCCCTACCAAAAACAAATTTACGGTATGAGGAAAAGAATAAGAAATTCCACACAATGCCGGTATAATAAATGCAGATTTTGAAACATTGAAATTCTGCGTTTTTTCTTTTTTCTTTTTTTTTATAACGTTAAAGTATTTAATTCCCGAAAAAATCGCAGAAATAAAGAACAAACTAACCAAAAACGCTGTCATTTCTTCTCTATATATTGCAGAACTTTGATGTACCTTTTGAATTATTCCCAAAAATCCCATACAAAAAGCGGCAATAAAACAAAATATAAGCCATTTTAGCGTATTGTCTGCCTTTTTTTCATCTTCTTTTTCGGACGGTGAAAGAACAATGCAAACAACCATCAAAAGAACACCTAAAATCTGCCAAAGTGTCATACTTTCTCCAAAGAAAATTCCACTTACCGTAGGAATAAGGCAAGAAAGTGAAACAATAACAGTTGTGTACGATAACGGTCCGTTTGAAAGCGCTTTCATATTGTAATCAAGCCCTATTACATTGGCAAAACCGACTATCAACCCCAACAAAACGGAAAACATACTGAAATGAAGATTTCCTCCCGAAGTAGCACCTATTACAAATACACCGATTAAACAAAATATATTTTGCCAAAAATTAAAATTCCACAAATTAAATTCCGTATCGGGAAATTTCCTTGAATAAAGACCTCTTAAAAAATTCGTTGACCAGCTTGTAAAAATGGAAATTACAAACAAGCTTACATAACCCAATTGAAACATTTTTCTTTTCTCCTTAAAATAAAATATGCATACCACTTGACCAATAAAGCTCAATGTGATATAATAATTATACCACATTATTTTACATTATTCTATGATATATACCGCAAAAAATATGATATTTAAGTCAGGTGAACAAAAAAATGAATCAATTTGAAATAAGAAAATTAAACAAAATTTTTGAAAATGAAGAAATTTGCATTGAAATAGACCATGTAAACACTTACGTTGACACAACCGTAAAAAAACACGAAAATTCACATATTCACAGTTGTTGTGAAATTTACTTTAATATTTCGGGTGATGTTTCTTTTGCAGTTGAAAACAAAGTTTATAAAATAAATAACGGTGAAATTTTCATTGCAAAACCGAATGAATTTCACAATTGCATTTACCATACAAACGGAAATCATCAATATTATTGCTTGTGGCTCACGGCAAAAAATGATTTTCTGAAATATTTATCGCCATTTTTTGAAAGAGAAAATGCCGTTGGAAACCGTATTATATTAAATGAAAACAACACAAAAAAATTTCATGATTTACTTGAAATTATAAAGAACGAGCAAAATAACAACACACTTACCTCAATAAAATCCGTTACTGCTGTTTTTGAAATTCTAAATATAATTTCCGAGCACAAAAATTCGCAAAATTTGCCTATCAGATTACCGAAAGAATTAAATGAAATTTTAAATTATAT
>CAYPIJ010000127.1:0-5742 GCA_964410755.1 uncultured Oscillospiraceae bacterium
ATCATAATTAATGAAAAAAAGCAATAACTTTTTCACATTTTATTCACATTTTAAACAAATTTTACATTTTTTCCTTTTTTTACCTGATTGCTCTGTTATATTTTTGAACCGAGAGATACACTCCGCTCAGACTTACGTCCTCGGTCGAAATGACAATGACGGGAGGGGCTTTGTACCTCCCATTTTTGCCTTACGAAAATTGTCTAGACATTAATATAAAAAGGGTTGACAAAGAAAATTATATGATGTATAATAGTGGTAACAAAAATGAAAAAAGAGGAAAATTATGCAGATTGAAAACAATGCTTTTAAGGCGATTATAAAAGACGGAAAAATTTCAGAATTGTACAACAAAGTTTTTGGTGAAGAAAACAATATTTCTTTAAAGGGCGGAAAATGCGGAAGTGCTTGTTTTACTTTTGTGACGGACGATATAAAAACGAGCAAACACGAATTTTTTACACCTTACGAGGACAGAACAGCCAATTATGATGTTTTTGATAAAATTGATGATGTTACTTTTATGGCAAAGGATACCGAAAATAAAATTATCACGAAATACTTGGTTGATAATGATAAATTTGTTGTTTCAAGTTGTACCGAAAACGAAAATATTTCAGAGTTCGGAGTAAATTTGGAGCTTAATTTTTTGGGAAGAAAGGGAAACGACTTTAAAAAACAGTTTCTTCCGACATCTCCCTACACATCGCAAGATAACAACTTTTTTTACTATATTATGACTAATCCCGACGGTAAATTTCTTGTTGTTACAACAAAAACAAAATGTGACGGCTGGAAAATTGACTATTCTGCGGAAGCTTGCGCTCATTATATTACAAACGTTAAAATGTTGGCAAGCTTCGACAGAGCCTATAAGGGTTCTGGTAAGAAAAATATTGAATTTACAATTCAAGTTGCAAAAAGTTTGGAAGAAGCATTTTTGATGGTTAGCGAAAATTACGATTTGCCTGTGTGCCGTCCTGTTTTAAGCGGAAATTTTGACGGTTGCGGACTTGTTGAGACTTTTGGAAAATACGACTTTTTTGCTGTGAAAACTCCGTCGGGTAAGACCTTTGAGACAAAGTCAAATATCGTAGAAATGACGGAATTTGGGTTCTATACCGTTACGCCGATGATTAACGGAAAATCGGGTGTTGATTGCGTTCTTTGGAACGGGAAAAATGTTGTTGAGCTTTTTGATAAAAGCTGTGATTCCATAAGAAAACCGTATCACAATGATGAAAATTTGTGTGAGGGCGGTTGCTTTTTGTGGGCACTTTTGGCGAATATGAATTTCAACAAAAATTTTAAATACGATAAAATCGCAAAAGAAGAACTTGACATAATAATGGGAAAATCCGATTATATACAAAGAAAAACAATAGTTCCACATAAGACAAAAACGCACGCACCTTACCATATTTACGGTTCCGACAGGGTTCAAGAACAGTTTTTCGGTGTTTCTGTTTTGCTTGAAGCTTACAAGCTTTACGAAAGCGAGGAAATTTATGAATTTATGATTAACACACTTTTTGAGCTTAGAGAAAATTACATAAAAAACGGTATGGTTTTCAACGGAACGGATTATACCACAGTTTGTGCTCCTATGATTCCCATAGTTGACGTTACTTTGCTTTTAAAATCGAAAAATGACGAAAGATATAAGTTGTTTGAAGAAACAGCAACACAAATGGCTGAATATTTGTTTAAAAGAGGATACAATTTTCCGACAGAAGGTGAAATCAGTAATAAATTTGACACGGAATACGAGGACGGTTCGATTTCTTGCACAGCGCTTTCGTTGCTTTATTATTGCAGATATATAAAGAGAAATGAGAATTTTGAAAAATTTGCTTTTGACGTCCTTAGGCTCCATGAAGCTTGGACAACATATTCTCCCGATGCAAAAATGAACAATTCTTCATTCAGATGGTGGGAAACTATTTGGGAGGGTGACGGTGAAGGTCCCGCAATTTGCTGCGGTCATGCTTGGACGATTTGGAAAGGCGAGGCACTTTTCCACGGTGGTTTGCTTTTTAAAAACGACAAAATGCTTTTGGATTCTTGGAATGCTTACATTACCAATTTTTGCAAAACGGAAGAAGACGGCAAAATGTATGCCTGCTATGAGGTTGACTATATACGAGGTGGCGGTCATGCTCCATCAAAGGGAAGTTTGATAACGCTTAAGGGCGAAAATCTTGATATAAAATATGAGGTAGCGCATTCCTATCCCAAACATTACGATAACTCTTTGTCACGATATGCGTGGGCAAGAGGTACATATACTTGGCTTGAAACGGCGGCAGTTATAAAAGTTGACGAAAAAATTGTTGTTATAAACGGAAAAATTGAAAATAACGTTGTAAAAACAAGCGATAAAATCAAACAAATTTATGTTAATTGCGATGAAATCGAAGTTGAAAATAAAGAACTTGTAATTTTGTAAAAAAGGGCATAAATGCCATTTTTGCGTCTTTTCGACTTGTAGAGACGGGGCTCTGCGCCTCCCATCATTGTCATTTCGACTAAGCCACGCAGGTCGAAATCCCCTGTGTTTTGGTTGTCATACCGAGCGAAGCTGTTAGGAGAAGTCGAGTGTATCTCTCGGTTCGATTGAAAAATCATATTAAAAACAAAAAAACTCCCATATAAGGGGAGTTTTTTGCAATATAAGGATATGATATTAAATTTCCGTTTGTTCGTAAAGGTAGAGAGAACCGCAAACTATGACAACAGCATTTTTGTCTTTTGCAAATTCAACGGCATCTTTCACGCTGTCAAAACAAAGTCCCTCAATTCCGCATTTTTCGGCTTCTTTTTTCATTTCTTGGGGAGTTCTCGACCTTTCGTTGTTTTTCACCTCAACGAAACAAAAATCGCTGTTTTCGTCCTTCAAAACGCTAAAGGATTCGCCGATTTCCTTATCTCTCATACTTGCCATAACGTAAATTTTATAACGATTTCCAAAATATCTGTCAACTGATTTTTTCAACGCTCTGATTCCGTCGGGATTGTGCGAACCGTCAAAAATAACATGGGGATTTTCCCTTAAATATTCAAGCCTTCCGGGATTTTTAGCGTGGGAAAGACCGTATTTTATAGTTTCCTTATCCACGCCCAAATATAAAAGTGCTTCAATGGCAACAAGTGCATTTTCAATCTGATGAAAACCGCCCAAAGAAAGCTTAATATCGCAAATATCTTTGTAGTCAAAAATCTCGTAAATTTTGTCAAAACCTTTCTCACAAAAAGCTTCCGTCACAATAACTTTATTGTTCTTTTTACGTGCATTTTCCTCAATAACGTGCAAAACATCGCTGTTTTGACGTGTTGTCACAACAACGGCATTTTCCTTTATAATTCCGCATTTTTCAAAAGCAACCTTTTCCTTTGTGTCACCCAAATATTGAGTATGGTCAAGGTCAATTTTCGTGATTATGCTCATCACGTTTTCCTCAATCACGTTTGTGGCGTCAAATCGTCCGCCCAAGCCTGTTTCAAGCACCACAATATCACATTTTTTCGCTTTAAAATACATAAAGCCCATAGCAGTCCAAATTTCAAATTGGCTTACTTTATCATTCAATTTTTCCTCAACAAGGAGCGCATTTTCCTCAATTTCAAACAATATTTTTTCCATATCATCGTCTGAAATATCAACATTATTCACGCTTACACGCTCATTTACCTTTTTCATATTCGGAGAAATATATCTTCCCACTTTTAGTCCTTTTTTTATAAGAGTTTCCGTAATAAACGCACTTACAGAGCCTTTTCCGTTTGTCCCCGCAATATGGATATATTTCATTTCCTTATGAGGATTGCCCAAATATTCCAAAAGAAGCTTAATTTTGTCAAGCCCCAATTTTATAACAGTTTGATTGCTGTTGGCATAGCTTAAAAAATCTTTTTTCATTTTTTTCTCCTTTTTTGCCCTTACTTTTTATTCGTCAAAATATGATTATACAATAATTTTTTCTTTTTTTATAATTACGTATGGATTATCGCACAAATATGCTTTATCTTTTCTTGTAAAAAAGGTTCTTCCGAAATATTTGTTTTCTTCAATGCTTTCGTCTACAAAATAATGTATAACAATGTCATTTCTTATGAAATAGATTATATATTTTGCTTTAATCTTAGATTTTGTTTTGTTTGAGTTGAATTTTATCATAAGCTCGTAATCATCAAGAATATTTTCAAGGCTCGGAAAATATTCCAAACATTCAGCCATATCATTAAAGTGTACACTCTTTTTTATTATTTCGTAAGTTATTTTTCCGTTTAATATCTTTTCAAAAATTTTTGTTTTATTATTTCTCAAAACTTGAATATCTGTTAATTTATTTAAGCCTACAAGGTGAAAAAAATGCTCTTTTCTAAAATAAAGTGTTATTTCTAAAGTCACCTTTTTCTTTTTTGCTGTAATTATGTATTCTTTATTTAACAGTTTTTCATACGAAATTGCACACTTTTTAAGTTTATCTTCCAAAATTTGATGTCCTCCAAAATAAAATACCCTATGATATACATAGGGTACAAAAGCAAGTGTTTTCTTTCGGCCTAACAAACCTATTCAAGTTGAGGTATACACATAACCCTTAATAAAGCTCCGCAAAACCTCTGCATCTTGAAACAGCATTTTGCATTAACGCTCAAAACAGCATTCGCTGTTGCTTACTATTCTATTCAGTTCGCATTATCATTATACCCTATTTTTCACTTTTTGTCAAGTATTTTTTCATTTTTTATACAATTATTTATCAAAAGCTGTTTATTATATTGTATAAAAAATTTGAATTTCAATTTATCTTTATCCGCCGTTTTTGTTTCCTCTTACCAGGTGATTTTCAATGAAATCGCCCAAATATTTATAAGTCACAAAAATGGCAATTGTTCTTGTGGGAATATTAACCACAGACATTAAAAGGCGTTGATAAATGATTGTCCAAAGACCTTTTCCCGGATAAATGGGCAAAAGTGCAAACGGCATTGCAACAAGGTCCACGAAAATACCTATGAAAATTACGCAAAAAACAATTCGTGTGAAAGACATTTTCTTTTTGTGGAAAAAAAGACCGAAAGAAAACCCCAGTAAAAATTTACATATTGTAATAGTCCAAAGAGGTGTGTTTCCCGACAGGAAAGTGCCTATAATATCGGCAATGACGTAAGCCAGACCGCCCCAAATTCCACCGTACATTTCGCCTATTACGGCAATGGGCAAAAATCCGAATTCAAAACGAACCGTACCCCTTTGAGGAAAGCCCAAAAGCCTTAAAACGACGCTTACGGCTATGAGCATAGCTATAGTTACCATGGTGTGTGTGTTAAATTTCTTTTTCATAAAAAAATCCTTTCTGCAATGTGTCGCAAAAAAGATTTTGCGGCAACGGAATGCGGAAAATGCACCGCAAAACACAAGGTTTTTTCGTATATGGGACAACTTCCCGTTCCCATATCACTTAACGCGCAAATTCCTACTTTGCATATATTTTAATTTTAATTTTAATTTTTTGCTTGTTTATGACAACATAAACGTGGGAGATTTCTCCATGCGTGCCTTTGACACTTAGTCGAAATGACATCTAAAAAGGCAGTGCCGTTTCCTTTTGTCATACCGACCGAGGGTATAAACCCAAGTGGAGTGTATCTCTCGGTTTGAGCGAAGCGGAGTGCCGAGGTCATCACTCCCTACGAGGATTGTGCAAACATCGTTATTATATACATGGGATTTCT
>CAYPIJ010000128.1:0-5658 GCA_964410755.1 uncultured Oscillospiraceae bacterium
ATATTAAAAATAAAAAAATTCTTGCTTCAGTATGCATATTTTTTGTGGCTTTTTGCAGTTCTTTGGGACTTCAATATTACGATAATAACACTTATGCTACTGTTATCGATAATTCAAGAAATATAAGTGTTGATGTTATAAATAAGCACAGACACATTATTGTAAGCGGAATTGACGATTTCATCTATAATAAATATAATTCTTCGGTAAAGCAAAATGAAGTTATCGATGTTTTCGTTATTACAGATGGATATTATGAAGATTGGCAAAAAATTTGTGAAGCATTGAAAGATTATAAAATAAATAATATTGTCGGCTTTGAAAATGTAGTAGACAAAATTAAAAAAGACGGAAGAATTAAAAGCAATTTTTACAGTTTCAAAAATTTTTCAAATGATAAAATTAAGATTGATATAAAAGACGGAAACATAAATTGGGTGAAAATCTTTTCCAATGATAAAACACTTCTTTTAACGGATAATTACGATTATTTGCAAAATGAAAAAAATTCTTTCAATAATGAAACAATAATGTTTTTCGGAACCAATAAATATTTGGAAGAAGCGAAAAATATTAAATTTGATAAAAATGTGAAAATTTATTGCGGTGATGCCGACAGACTTATAACTTTGCGTAAGGAGTAATTTTAAAATGACAGAGAAAATTTATGATTTTAACGGAAATATATTTGAATTTAAAGCAAATGTGGTAAAATGCCATAAAAATGAAAAAGGACAATATGAAATTGTTCTTGATAAAACCGCATTTTTTTGCGGTGGAGGCGGTCAAGAACGAGATTTCGGAAAAATAAATTCAATTGAAGTTATAGATATTTACGAAAAAGACAATGTAATTTACCATATTCTTCCTTGTGAGTTTGCTGCGGGAGAAGAGGTTAGCTGTAAAATAGATAAGGATTTTCGTTTCAGAAATATGCAACTTCATTCGGGGGAACATCTTGTTTCGGGGATAATTCACAAAATTTACGGATATAACAACGTTGGATTTCATTTGGGCAAAGATTTTGTAACTATGGACGTTGATGGGGATATAAGTAAAGAGGATTTGGAAAAAGTCGAAACACTTGCCAATAAAGCAATTTGGGAAAATGTGCCTTTTAAGGTTTATTATCCCACTGAAAATGAGCTTAAAAATCTTGATTACAGAAGTAAGCTTGAACTTACGGAAAATGTAAGAATAGTTGAAATAGAGGGATATGACAGATGTGCATGTTGTGCACCTCATGTGTCTTTTTTAGGTCAAATCGGGATTATTAAGCTTCTTGATGTTACTCGTATAAATAAAGGTTCGAGAATAAGAATGATAAGTGGTTCTCTTGCTTTTAAAGATTACTTTGAAAAGTATGAAAATGTTAATAATATTTCAACGCTTTTAAGTGTAAAACACAGTGATGTTTACGAAAGTGTTTTGAAGTTAAAGAAAAGTCTTGAAGAAAAAGAATTTGAGTATGTGGGCTTAAAAAGACAGCTTTTAGAGTTGAAATACAACGAAATAAAAGATAAAAACAATATTATAATTTTTGAAAAAGAAGCGGATAAAAAAGAAATTCCTTTTTTAATAAGCTTATTGAAAAAGCAAAACAGTGGCATAATAGGCGTGTTTTTCGGAGATGAAGAACAAGGTTATAATTTTGCTTTGGAAAGCGAAATTGTTGATTTAACAGACATAAAAAACGGCATTTTTTCCGAGCTTAACGGAAAGTGTGGCGGAAAAAAAGATTATATACAGGGCTTTGTAAAAGAAAAAAACGAAAAAATAGAAAAGTTTTTTATTGGTAAAAATATTGACAATTTTATAAAAAGGTGATATAATGGTATCAGATGAGGTACTTTTGCCAATAATTTTTAGAAAGGAGCAATTTTTTATTACAGTATCTTGTTTATAGCGCCGGGACCGTAGGTTGGCTAAATTCGGTTGACGAGGTTTGGGATTATCGAAATATTCGGCGGATGTCCCACGGTTATTTATAAAAACGATCGTAAGCGGAATATTAAAAACACAAAGTAATTTGTGAACAGAGGTATTTTGCAGGTTTAAAAATATAATTTTAAATAAACGGTATCATAAAAGGAACGATAATATTTTGACTTTTATGGTATTGTCTTAGTATTTATTTGTTCCTTTTTTGCATATCGTATAGAGAAAGGAATTTATAAATATGTGTGGAATAGTAGGTTATATAGGAAACAGAAACGCATCTGAAATTTTGGTTTCGGGTCTTGAAAAATTGGAATACAGAGGTTATGATTCGGCAGGCATTGCCGTAAAGACGGATATCGATATTCTTGTGTGTAAGGAAAAGGGCAGACTTGAAAATTTAAGGAAAAGCCTTGAAAAAAGTCCTACGGACGGAAAAATAGGGATAGGTCATACAAGATGGGCTACTCATGGAGAGCCGAGTAAATTAAATTCTCATCCTCATACAACGGCAGACGGAAAAATTGCCGTTGTTCATAACGGAATTATTGAAAATTATTTTGAGTTAAGAGCGTTTTTGAAAGAAAAAGGCTATAATTTTGTTTCGCAAACGGATACGGAAGTTATCCCTCATCTTATTGATTATTATTTTGATGGGGACGTGTTTTCTGCTGTCAAAAAAGCTGTTTCTTGCCTTAAAGGCAGTTATGCGTTGGGGGTAATATCGGAATATGAACCCGATGTTCTTTTTGCTGTGCGTAAGGACAGTCCGCTTATTGTAGGCTTGGGAAAGGACGAAAATTTTATTGCTTCGGACATTCCTGCCATACTTTCGCAAACAAGGAATGTATATTTTCTTGAGGATAACGAATTTGTTATTCTTAAAAAAGACAGCGTGAAAATAGAGGATATGGACGGAAATGAAATAAAAAAAGATGTATTTAAGGTGGATTTTTCGCAAGATTCCGCAGAAAAAAACGGGTATGAGCATTTTATGCTTAAAGAAATTCACGAGCAACCTGTTGCTGTTTCAAATACTTTGCGAGGCAGACTTTTGGAAAATTCGGAAATTAATTTTGACGGACTTAGCAAGGACGTTATAAAAAATGTTGATAAAATCTATATTGTGGCTTGCGGAACGGCTTATCATGCAGGTCTTATAGGACGTCAAGCAATCGAAAAGCTTACGAAAATACCGACATTTGTTGAACTTGCTTCGGAATTTCGCTATAATTCACCACTTTTGGACGAAAAAACTCTTGTTATTGTAATAAGTCAATCGGGAGAAACTGCGGACACTTTGGCAGGTTTAAGGCTCGCAAAGGAAAAAGGCTCTTTTGTCCTTGCCATTACAAACGTTGTGGGAAGTACCGTTTCAAGGGAAGCTGATTTTGTGTTTTACACCTATGCGGGACCGGAAATTTCGGTTGCTTCAACAAAAGCCTATACTACACAGCTTGTTTCACTTTATTTGCTCTCTTGTTTTATGGGTGAAGTGAAAAATGCTGACACAAAGAAAATTGATACCGTGAAAAATGAGCTTTTGAGCTTGTCGGAAAATATTGAAAAAATTTTAACACTTGAAGAAGATATTAAAAATATTGCAGAAAAATTATATAAAGAAAGTGATGTTTATTATTTGGGCAGGGGAATGGACTATGCTGTTGCTATGGAAGGATCTTTGAAAATGAAAGAAATTTCATATATTCATTCGGAAACTTATGCAGGCGGTGAGTTAAAACACGGACCTATTGCTCTTATTGAAAAGGATACGGTTGTTGTTTCTGTAAGTACCGATAAAAAATTGTGCGAAAAAATGGAAAGTAACATCAAAGAAGTTGTTACAAGAGGTGCTTACAGCATAGTTATTTGTAATGAGGATACGAAAGAAATTCATAAATCGGCAGACAGTATACTTGTTATGCCTTTTAAAACTTCTTTCACATCTTCGGTTTTGTCGGTTATTCCTTTACAGCTTTTGGCATATAATGTTGCAAAATTGCGAGGAAACGACATTGACAAACCGAAAAATCTTGCAAAATCGGTAACTGTTGAATAATTTAAAGGAAAAATTGGAAAGGAATATATAAAAATGGGAAAATTGTTTGGAACAGACGGCGTAAGAGGAGTGGCAAACGAAGAATTAACATGCGAGCTTGCGTTTAATATAGGCAGATGTGCCGCACACGTTTTGACAGGAGAGTTAAAGCATAAGCCTAAAATTTTAATAGGAAAAGATACACGTATTTCGGGAGATATGCTGGAAAGTGCTTTAAGTGCAGGGCTTTGCTCTGTGGGAGCACAGGTTGTTTCCTTGGGAGTTATCCCAACCCCTGCGGTTGCATATCTTACAAGAAAATACGAAGCGGACGCCGGTATTGTTATTTCCGCATCACACAACAGTGCGGAATATAACGGAATAAAGATTTTTAACGGAAATGGTTATAAATTGAATGATGAAATTGAAGAACGAATTGAAAAATTGATTTTGGAAGACAGTTCGGAAATTAAGCTTCCCACAGGTGACAGCGTAGGAACAATTGAGCAGTGTAAAACTGCCGTAAAGGATTATGTGGAGTTTGCAAAAAGCACAATTGACTGTGATTTGTCGGGAATGAAAATTGCCATTGACTGTGCCAACGGCGCAGCATATAAAACAGCGGTTTCAGTTATTGTTGAATTGGGAGCGGAGGTTTTTGTCGTTTCCAATCATCCAAACGGAACAAATATCAATTTAAAATGCGGTTCAACCCATACAAAGGATTTTGGCGAATATGTTAAAAACATAAATGTTGATATAGGTTTAAGCTTTGATGGAGATGCCGACAGACTTCTCGTTATGGACGAAAAGGGAAATCTTATTGACGGTGATAAAATTATGCTTATTTGTGCGGAGCATCTTTTAAAAGACGGAAAGCTTAACAAAAATACTCTTGTTACAACGGTAATGACCAATTTGGGACTTGTGCTTACCGCAAAAGAAAAAGGGATTAACATTGAGCAAACAAAGGTTGGCGACAGATATGTTTTGGAGGAAATGTTTAATAACGGATATTCTCTGGGCGGTGAACAGTCGGGACATATTATTTTCCTTGACTTTAATACAACCGGGGACGGTCTTGTTTCGGCATTACAGCTTCTTTCCATATTGAAAAAAAGCGGTAAGAAATTAAGCGAGCTTTCCGATGTTTTCAAGCCACTTCCGCAAGCTATAGTAAATGCAAAGGTTTCCAACCAAAAGAAATACGATTACGTAAATGACGAAACAATTATGGCGGAAATAAAATCACTTGAAGAAGAATTTTCACAAAACGGAAGAGTTCTTATTCGTCCGTCCGGTACGGAAGCAAAGGTTAGAGTTATGCTTGAAGGACCGTCACAGGAAATTATAGAGCAAAAGGCAAATTATCTTGCAAAGCTTATTGAAGCAAGATTAAGCTAATGAAAGGAAGAAAAAAATATGACTATGAAAGAAATTATATATAACCACAAAAAGAACAACGTAACTTTTTTGGACGAAAAAACGGCCTATATTGAAGAAAACGTTGTAATAGGCGAGGGGACTGTTATTGAGCCTTGTGTTTATCTTAAAGGAAACACAGTTATAGGAAAAAATTGCTTTATCGGTTTTTCAACGGAAATTGAGGACAGCGTTATAAAAGATAACGTTACAATAAAGCACTCCGTTATTACCAAAAGTACAATAGGGGAAGAAACAAA
>CAYPIJ010000129.1:0-5649 GCA_964410755.1 uncultured Oscillospiraceae bacterium
TTTATATATTGTACACTATTTTTAAAAACTTTTCAAGATGTTTTAAGAAAATTATTGTTTGTATTGACAAAAAAGAATTTTTTTTGTATAATAGATAAAGGTGATTTAATATGACAGAGCTGAAAAAGCAAAAATATTTCGATTGTGTGGATAACGCAATTAAATATATGAATGAAAATACAAAAAAACTTATAAGATTTGAAGATATTCTTAAAAATGTTACAATAGGAGAAACATATTTTAAAAAATTCTTCAAAATACGAACAGGCTGTTCTGTTATGCATTATTTCAAAACATTAAAAGTAGAAGAAGCAAAAAAATTAATTGATTCAAAAAATATGACTTTTACCGAAATTGCAGCTTATTTGGGATATGATTCCATTCACGATTTTTCCCGACAATTTAAAACAATAACAGGTATATGTCCCACAGAATATAAAAACAGAAAGGTAAAAAAGATAAAATGAACAAAAATCTTATCAAAAAAATTATATGTATAATATTTGCCATGCTTATTTTTTCTCTTCCCGTATATGGTGAAAAAAATTACGATATTGACGAATGCATAAATGATATATTACTTATAAAAAAAGTAAACAACAATTCCATTTCCAACGGTTATCTTATTAACTCAGAAATGATGTCAAACATTTTTTCAAAAGAAGACAGCGAATTTGTTATTGCGTTAAGTCAATACGGAATAACAGACAACATAAATTTATACGGAAAGGTTTTGTTGGGATATTTGGAAGATAAATATTCACAAACACAAAAGCTTAGCGATTTAAATACTTCTTCCGGTGCTCAAATTGCTCTTACGCTCCTTTCTTGCGGATATAATCCACTTTACATAACCGCAAAAAGCGGAAAAGTATATAATTTTCTTGCAGATACAATTTATAAAAGAGACAGTGCATTTTCTTTGGGAAAAGACGGCATTGAAGCTTATGCACTCGGACTTATTGCCATAGATGCTTACGATTACAAGCTCACAGACGACATTTGGGAAATACGAAACGAGCTTATAACTCAAATAGTAAACAATCAGGAAGATGACGGAACTTTTGCAGCTTCCGGCACCGCATCATCATATTATCTCACCGCACTTGTTCTTACCGCTGTTCACAAATATTATCAAAATGACGAAAGAAAAGAAGCTGAAATACAAGAACGTATTGCAAAAAGAGAAGAAACAGACAAAAAAAGGCTTGAAGAAGGAAAAAAAGCAACCTTTGAAGAATTTGAAAAGCAATATGAAGCAGAGCAAGAGCCAACGCTTTACGATAAATTGGATATAACAATAGAAAAATGCATTGAAGCATTAAGCAATGCGCAAGACGAAAACGGATCTTACGAATGTGAAAAAGAAAATAATGTAAGAGTTACATCAGCCGTTATTACCGCACTTTGCTCAATGGGAATAAATCCCCTTGAAGAAAAACTCTTTATAAAAAACGACAACAATCTTATAGACGGACTTATGAAGTTAAAAAAAGAAGACGGCAGTTTTTTATCGAACGAAAATGCAGACGTAAATGCAGACACAATCCATGCTTTTTCGGCTTTGGTGTCATATTATCGTTTAATAAACGGAAAAACACCGCTTTACGATTTTTCAAAAAAGAAATTTACAACAAAAACAACAATGCTTTCAGTGTCTGAAGCGGATATTAACAATTTAAAAAATTTGGGGAAAAATTTGTGTCTTGACGATTATCCCTATTTATATACACTAAGAAGCAAGCTTGCAACACAAAACACGCCGAAAGCAAATTACTGGGTTTCATATATCGACTACCTTTTAAACAGACTTTTGCAACAACAAAGAACGATTGACTATATTAATTCAAGAGGAAACGAAATTGTATATTCCGCAAAAGGATTAAATCTTTTTATGCAAAGAGAATTAAACTCTTTACTGGTGCTTTGCGACACGTTACCGCAAAAAAGCAAAGATAAAATATTGATATATGACGATTTGAAAGAAATTTCAAAAAAGCTTGATACTTCAATAACAATAGATACAATAATTTTTGCTGTGGGAACCGTTATTGTACTTTCCTTTATTTTGGTATTCCTTCTTATGTATATAAAGAAAAAGGCATTGAAAAGTTTAAGTAAGGGATCCGAAAATGTATTTCCTATGCATTTTTCAAAAAACACTAAACAGCAAGAAGACGGCGATTTGAAATTGCCCTTTGAAGACAACGAGATATTTTTCGACTATGACGAAGAACTTTCGGAAAGCGAAGAAGACGAAAAAAACAAAATGCTGCCCTTTGAAAACGAAGAAGACTTTTTTGAATACGGTGACTTTACACCGACAGAAAGTGACGATTTTGACGAATTTAATTTGCCTTTTGAAAATGACGACAGCTTTTTCGAATACTATTACAACGAAATTGACGAAAAAAATCAATAATTTTTCAAAAAAAGATAAAAAAAGTGAAAAAAACTATTGACAATTTCCGTTAATAATGTTATAATATACAATGAACCGCACTGTAAAGGTTTATTAAACAGTATATCTGTGCCTTTTGCAGGCGTGTCCTACACACTCATAGGGCATTAATAACGCTTAGAGTGAAAATAAAATGGGAGGTGCAGTGATAATGTACGCAATATTGAAAACCGGAGGAAAACAGTATAAAGTAGCTGAAGGTGATGTAATTTATGTTGAAAAATTGGGATTACAGCCTGAAGAATCTTATACTTTCACAGAAATCCTCGCAATCGGTTCTGATGACGAACTTAAAGTAGGTGCTCCAATGCTTGAAGGTGCAACTGTTACAGCTAAAGCCGTTAAAGAAGGCAGAAGCAAAAAAGTCATCGTATACAAGTACAAGCCTAAAAAAGGATACCACAAAAAACAGGGTCACAGACAGGCTTATACAAAACTTGTTATTGAAAAAATCAACGGTTAATTGTTATGATTGAGATTACTGTTGAAAGAAACTACATCGGTAATATTTACCGATACAATGTTGAAGGACATGCGGACTCGGTAGAAGATGACAAAATGGATGCGATTTGCGCCATAGTTTCAACAGCAACACATTATGCTGTTTTGGGAATGGTTGAAATTCTCGACTTAAAACCTGATTTAACTTTCGGAGACGGACTTTTAAAGTGTGTTATCCCCGAAATTGACGATTCGGAAATATTGGGAAAAGTAAACATTCTTCTTGAAACCATGCTTCTTACCCTACGTCAAGTAGCCGAGCAGTATCCGTCCTATGTAAAGCTTTCGGAAATGGAGGAATAAATACGATGTTAAACATTAATTTTCAGTTGTTTGCTCATAAAAAAGGTGTTGGTAGCACAAAGAACGGCAGAGACAGTGAATCCAAAAGACTTGGTGTAAAAAGGGCTGACGGTCAGTCTGTTGTTGCCGGTAACATCCTTGTAAGACAAAGAGGAACAAGAATTTACCCTGGTGCAAATGTTGGAAAAGGTTCTGACGATACTTTGTTTGCACTTATCGACGGTAAAGTTAAATTTGAAACAAAGAGAAATAAAAAATCTGTTAGCATAATTGCAGGCTAATTTTGTTTTTATGAGAGTGCAAATTAATCCTTTGCGCTCTCTTTTTTTAATAAATAACATACAGAAAGGATTTATAACATGAATAACCAAGAATTACAAATTCATGCTCAAAATATAAGAGAGCTTATAATAAGAGGTACATATCACGCAAAATCGGGTCACCCGGGCGGTTCCCTTTCAATTGCTGATATATTAAGTGTACTTTACTTTGACGAAATGAACGTCGACCCTAAAAATCCGAAAAAGGAAGACAGAGACAGATTTGTTCTTTCAAAAGGTCATTGTGCCCCTGCACTTTACGGTGCTTTGGCTGAAAAAGGATTTTTCGATAAAAAAGAAATCGACAGCTTAAGACACTTGGGTCATATTTTGCAAGGTCACCCCGATATGAAAAAAATCCCCGGTGTTGATATGTCTTCCGGTTCTCTCGGTCAAGGCTTATCCGCAGCTAACGGAATGGCAATGTATGCAAAAGCAAACAACTCCGATATAAGAGTATATTCTATTTTAGGTGACGGAGAAATTCAAGAAGGACAGGTTTGGGAAGCAGCTATGACAAGTGCTCACTACAAGCTTGATAACCTTTGCATTTTTGTTGATAACAACAATCTTCAAATTGACGGTGAGGTATGCGACGTTATGTCCCCCTACCCCATTGACGAAAAATTCAAAGCTTTTGGTTTCAATGTTATAAATATTGACGGTCATAATTTTGACGAAATAAAAGCAGCGCTTAAAAACGCTCGTGAAACAAAAGGAAAACCTACAGCAATTATTGCAAAAACAATAAAAGGAAAAGGCGTTTCCTTTATGGAAAATAAAGTAAATTGGCACGGTTCCGCACCTAACGAAGAACAAGCCAATATTGCCATAAAAGAAATTTCGGGAGGTACTTTATAATGGAAATGATGTCAACAAGAGCCGGTTTCGGTAAAGCTTTGGCTGAACTTGGCGAAAAATATGATTTTTATGTTTTGGATGCCGATCTTGCGGAAGCAACAAAATCCGGTGCATTCAAAAAAGCATTCCCCGAAAGATTTTTCGATATGGGTATTTCAGAAGGCGATATGATGACAACGGCTGCAGGTATGTCAACAATGGGTAAACCTGTTTTTGCGTGTACTTTTGCGGTTTTTGCTGCAGGTCGTGCCTTTGAACAAATCAGAAACTCAATCTGCTACAACAAACTTAACGTAAAAGTTGTCGGTACTCACGGCGGTATTTTGATAGGTGAAGACGGTGGTTCGCACCAAGCAATTGAAGATGTATCTTTAATGCGTACTCTTCCAAATATGACTGTACTTGTACCGGCAGATGCAATCGAAGCAAAATATGCTGTTGAAGCTGCTCTTAACATAAACGGTCCTGTATATTTAAGATTCGGAAGATATGATGTTCCCGTATTCAATACAAACGAAAATTACAAATTTGAGCTTGGAAAAGCAAATGTTTTAAAAGATGGAAAAGACGTAACCGTTATCGCCATGGGTGATATGGTTTACGAAGCTTTAAAAGCAAGTGAAGAATTAAAAGCTGAGGGAATTGATGTTGGCGTTATAAATATGCACACAATTAAACCTATCGACAAAGAAGCAATCAAAAATGCACTTGCAAATTCAAAACACATTATTACCGCAGAAGACCATAACGTTTTTGGTGGACTTTACAGTGCCGTAAGCGAAGTTGTAGCTGAAATTGGCGGTAAAATTTCAGGTAAAGTTGCAGTTGACGACAGATTCGGTCAAAGCGGTAACAGACCCGATTTACAAAAAGAATACGGTCTTTGCAGTGAAAACGTTAAAAAAGTTATAAAAGAAATTTTGTAATTTATAAAATGCATATAATAAAAACGGCTGTTAAATTTCAGCCGTTTTTGAATAAAGATTAAGAAATATTTGAAAGGAAGTAATAAAAAATGACAAAAATTGATATTTTTTCAGGCTTTTTGGGAGCAGGAAAAACAACGCTTATAAAAAAACTTATTTCCGATGCTTACAAAGGCGAAAAACTTGTTCTTATTGAAAATGAATTTGGCGAAATCGGTATTGACGGCGGATTTTTAAAGGAAGCGGGAATTGAAATCAATCAAATGAATTCAGGTTG
>CAYPIJ010000130.1:0-5594 GCA_964410755.1 uncultured Oscillospiraceae bacterium
ACTGTATATTATTTGAATCTTTTTTGTTTTTTAATTATTTTCGTAATTCCAACCGAAATTTTTTCTTTTTTCGGGCAGATAATATCCGCCCCTACAAGTCGAAATGACGACGTGTTTTTTTCTTTTCGGGCGAAATTACGAAAATATTAAATTTTTATGGTTTGGGCGGATGGGGTCATCCGCCCATTATTATATTATTTTTCGGAATATAAATTTTTATTATTTTTTGCTTGCAAAAAATTCGTCAACCTGTTTTTGAAGCTCTGTTCTTACTTTTTCAAGACCTGCTGTTTTCAATTTTGCCATATATTCTTTATATGTTTTGTCAACATCGGAATATGTTCCCAAATTAAGAGCTTTATATTCTTCAAATACAGCGTTAATCTGTGCGATTTCTGTTGTCAATGAAGAAGTATCGAGTTTCAAGCCTGTAAGTGAAGAACGAACTGCGTGTTCACCGTTGTTTACTTCATCAATCATTTCAGGTGTTGTTGTTTCGTTTGCTGTGTTGTAAGCATACTTAGTATTACCTGTGTTCCATTTCCAAAGTCCGTAGTCGGAAGATGAAGAAGCCTGACCTACAGTTCCGATAACTTCAACTGTGTTGTCGTCGATTTTCTTATAGTGTTTACCTTCAATTCCGTAAACAATCATATTGTAAAGGTCTTTACCTTTTTCTGTGTTCATAAGCTCAATGAAATTCCAAGCCAAATCAGGATTTTTTGATTTTGCACTGATTGCCATACCGCCTGCTGCATTGTAGGAAGGAATGTAATCGTAGTCTTTTGTCATAGCATAGTCAACTTTAATGTTGTATTTCTTTTCGGTGTTTTCCAAAGAAACCTTGTTAAGCTCATCGTTGCATCTCATAGAACCGTGCCACAAAACGTAACCGTTTTCGCTTGCGTAATCTGCATCTGTAGATTCAGCACTTGCAATATCTTTTCTGATATAGCCTTTTTTGAAGAAGTCAGACATTCTGTGGAATGCATGAATTCTTTCAGGCATTTCGTCCATATAAACGAGTGTATGTGTATCGTCACCGGCTTTAATGTTGAATCTTTCTCCAACATTTTCATAACCTTTTTGCAATGTCCATGTTAAAGAGTCAAGAGGCATATAACCTTTTCCTATTTTTCCGTTTTTGGAAAGTGTTTCCAAATAGTTTTCCATTTCGTCCCAACAAGATTCGTCGAAAGTATCTGCTTTAACAAATGTATCTTGCATTTTTCTCATGTCGCCGTATTTGTCGGAAAGCTCTTTTTTTGTAATGAATGAATAGTCAACATTTGCCAAAAGCTGATAGTTTGGAACGAACCAAGTTTTTCCGTCAACCTTTGCATAGTCCCACAACCATTCGGGGAATGCATCTTTGTAGCCATCACTCTTTTTGATGTAATCATCAAGAGGCATAAAGCTACCGTTTCTGATTTCTTCTGTGTCTTTCAAGCAGTAAGTCTGAACAACGTCCATTGCTCCACCGCTTGTTTGCAAAAGAAGAAATTTTTGCTGATAGTCACTTGAAGGATAAACCGTGATGTCAAGGTTTACATTTTCAAATCCCTTATAGGTTTTCAATTTTTCGTTGACAGCTCTAAATACTTCCTCACTGTCCTTTTGCATACCCGGTCCGGGAAGCACCCATTTAAGGGTGACATCGCCGGAGGAGTTATTATTGTTACCGCCACAGCCTGTAAAGGTTGTCAACGCCATTGCTGTTGCCATTACTAAGGCAATTTTCTTTAGTTTCATAACTTTTTTCTCCTTTTTATTTTTATATTTTTTTTATTATTATCTGTTTGTACGATGGAATGTATCTGCCTGTGTCCATGGACAATCGTCATATTTAAATACAACCGCTTTACTATAGTTTGAGTCAGAACCGTGACAATATACATAGTCACCAACACTCAAATCGTTGATATTACCAACATAGAATTCACTACCGTCAAAAACAATAAATGTATTTGGGAATTGCCCTACAAGGTTAATTCCTGTCCAATAGCTTTCTGCACTGAGCTTAACCATGTTACCGCCCTGAGCATTTAACTTGTAGGACTGATATTCACCAAATGCAAACCAGCAGTTCAAATCATTTTTCTCCATCTGCATAACTGCGTTAGGTTGTCCTGTAACAGGGTCTGTTTTTTCATCGGTATAATCTGTTATGTCAAAGTTTGCCGGTTTATTGTATGAAAAACGTTTACTTATAACACCAACGTGACCCTTACTGTCTTTTTCAATGTTGATAACGTCGCCTTTTTCCAATGATTTAGCAACGTTAATAACATCGTCATCGGAAGTAGTTGTAACTTTTTCTTTACCTGTACCGGACCAAAGTGTTAAGTATGCACATTCGTCACCAACACTTGTTGATTCAACAACATAAAGTGTACCTTTTGGATCAGCTGCCGAGCCTGTTTCTTCAACAATCCATGTGATAAGAGCAGGATTTGAATTTTCAAAGTCGAAATCATAGAACAAGAATTTCAAACCTGTTGTATTATCCGTTCCCGGCATAATCATTTCGGCATAGTCTGTTTCAAAGTCGTCTTCTTCGCCACTTTGAGGAACCTTTATAGTGTGAACGTTCTTAGCATATACCCAACCCATATCTGACCCATAAGGCGTAAAGTTAATGTAATGCTGTGAACCGTTCCAAACTTTCTGAGCATAAGGTGCTGAAATAAGGATATAGTCATCGCTTACAGGTGTATCTCTTGCTACTGTGGTAACTCCGTCGGGTGTTGAGTCTTTTGGTGCCAATTCATAGGTTTTTGTTACAACAGCTGTAAGCATATCGTTTTCAACCTTGAATTTAACAATAGGAGTTCTGATGTTTGTTAATTTTCCATTTTCATTGTAAGTTGTTTTAGCTTCACAATTTTTCATAAATGTATCCAATGCTGTATAAGTTGCATCAAGAGTTGATTTTTCTCCGTTTACAAAACAATTTTTGGAAACATTGTAAACCATAAATTCTTTTTCCATTTCAGGAAGAATTTTAACCTGAACTGTGTCGGAAAAAGCACCTTTTTTCAATACGCCTTTAAGATAACCGTAACGATACGAACCTTGGCTGTCGTCATAACCTGCTATATGTCCTAAAAAGTCGATATAGAAAGTAGAGTTAAGTCCCATTTCAAGTGTTGCAAATTGGCTTCCGGGAACATTAATTTTTTCTTTAAGACCGGGGTCAACTGCGTAATAAGTACCAACGATAAGGTATTTATCGGGATTTGAAGTATATCCTTTAACAACACCTCTTACGATGTTTGAAGATACTTCAACATAATATCTGTCGCCGTTTGATGCGATTGAAACAATGTTACCAATCTGAATATCGTTAGGACGGAGATTGAGGTCACCGTTTTTAATTACAACGCTGTATTCTTCCTTTGAAAGGTCGAGTGCACTGTACAATTTGCCTGAATCGTCTTTATACTGCATTCCGTATTTAAAGGAAAGCTTACCTCTTGCGTTTGACTGAACAACCAAACTCTGGTAGTCGAAAACAACAATAAGGTCATAGCTGTTTTTACCTTGTGTGGAAATAAGACGAACATAACCGTTTTTGGGGAGGTAGTCTTTTGTTAAAGAAACAATAGATTTACCGTTGTACAAAACGAATGCATCACTTGAAATTTTCAAAGTGATATTTTTGTCTTTAGCTTCGTCATAATATGTTAAGCCCGATTTATCAACAGAACTGATGTCCTCGCTGTAAACAACAACTTCTTCAGATGTTGATTTTGAAATTACCGCAAGAATTTCAGGGTGTTTCATTGTTTCGTCATCTCTGTAGTAGAAATCAACGTAAACGCCGAAATAATCTGACAAGCTTATTGATTCTGTGTCGTAAATATCGTTACCGATCATAACCTGACCATTTTCAAGGGTTTCAGCTGAACTGTTGAGGTAAAGACCGTCAACACCTGTTACCATACCATAACCTTTTTTAAGGTCGAGGCAGTCTGCAAAAAGAGTTCTTGTTCCGATATTTTCTTCTTTTTTACCGTCGTGAATGTAGCTTTCAACAAAAGGTGTTTCCAAAACATTGAAAAACATTTTTGCAAGTGAACCTGCTGTAATGTAACCGTTTTCAATTGTTGTTACGCCTTTTAAAGCACCGAGGTCTGTAGCTGTGCGGATAAAGCCCATAGCATCTGCTTTTGAAGTATAACCCAAAGCTCTGATAACGCCGGCACAAGCTTCATTTAATGTAAGAAGATCGTCGGGATAAAACATATCGTATGATTTACCGTTCAAAATTCCTCTGATGTTCATATAGTTGATTGCTTTGTTTGCAATGTGTTCAACGGGAACGTCTTTGTAAATTTCTCCTCTGTAGGAATCCAAGCTTTCGTCACCGATAAGCAAGTTTGCCATAATTTGAGCAAAATCCGCTCTTGTGAGAGTTGAGTTGTTTTCGTAAACTGCATTGAAAACGCCCATATTTGAGAAAAAGTCAATATATTTTGTGTTGTCCTTGCTTTCTTCCGCCGCAGTTGCAACTGTGGTGAAAGTAAGGCAAGAAACGAGCATCATAAATGCAAGTATTGTACTTATAATTTTTTTCATTATCTGCCCTCCTATGTGTCTTATTTACCTATTACATTCAAAAGTCTTAAAAGAACTGTGCAAGCTTCCGCTCTTGTTGCCTGTGAAGACGGATTGAACGCACCTTCCGGTGTTCCTGTGATAAGTCCTTTTGAAACTGCTTTTTGAACATACTGTTCAGCCCAATCACTGATTGAACCGTTATCTGTGAATGAAAGGTCTCCGTTTTCAACTTCTTCACCCAAGTAATATTCCAAAACATCAACAAGCATTTTTGCCATTTGTTCTCTTGTTACGTTTGCGTTGGGGTCGAATTTGCCGTCTGCTCCGTTTGCAAGCTTATTGTCATAAGCAAACTGAACAGCTTTTGCAAACCAATCATCAGCATTAACATCTGCGAAATCGTCTTTTACTTCAACGCTTTCAAAGTCAGCACCGATAGCTCTCAAAAGAAGTGTTATCCATTCTGCTCTTGTTAAAGCGCTATCAGGTTCAAAACCGTTTGCTTTTCCGTTTACAAGTCCCATTTCGTTAAGCTTTTCGATTGTGTCTTTAGCCCAGTGACCTTTAATGTCGGAAAATGCAGGAGCTTTTTCTTCGGGTACAGGCTTAAATGTAGGTGAAGTAGGTGTTGTGGAACTGCTTGAAGATGATGATGAAGAATAACTTCCGCCACCTGAAGAGCCACCGAACGAACCTCCGCCTATTGAACCGCCTGTGATAATTGCACCAACAGAAATTTTGTTTGTGCTTGTAACAACATCACCAGCTTCGGGATATGTGTCGTTTACAGGTGTTACTTTGAACAAAATGTCGTGTCCTGCATCAGCCTGTGTTACTGTGTAAGAAAGACCAACGCCAACTTTTGTTTCAATTCCGTTACGGCTTCTATACCAAACTTTTTCAGTTTTGTCAATGTTTTCTTTATCGCCGTTTTCGTCGTAATATGTGTATGTTGCTTTCAAAACATTTCCCAATGTTCCTGTGCCAGTGATTGCAACATCTTTTGCAACAGGTTTGAAAGGAAGTGTGTA
>CAYPIJ010000131.1:0-5476 GCA_964410755.1 uncultured Oscillospiraceae bacterium
TCTTAACATTACTGCTTTCGTCCAAATAATTGGATTTATCTATCTGAATAGAATAGTTAGAATTACTACCTTTTGTCATTTTGCCATTCACAACGGAAAGGTAACCGGTATTAGTAAATTTCTTCATTGCTGCATTTTCATCTGAAAAATCTTCAAAGAAAAGCTGGTCGAATTTTACGTTAAATGAAAGTTTATGTTCTTTACCAACACCATAGTTGATTGTAACAATATATCTTTTGTTCAAATCCAAAGCTTTTGTAGGAGTAACTTCAAGAGCCTTATCTGTTGCGGAATATGAAGATGTTGTTGCAACAACAGTTCCGTCAAATTCTTTGATTGTTGCTTCTGCACCTACAACATCGTTAGCAAACTGTGCAAGAACAAGGTTTTTGTTACCGTAAAGCTTAACATTTTCAGCATCTGCATAGTTAATATCAAAAGTTTTAACCTTGTATGCAACGATGTTGTCAATATATGCAGGTTTATCTTCTGCGCTTTCATCATTATCTGCCTGGAAGAAAAGCTGTGCTCTTACAGAAAATCCACCTTTTGTATATTTAAGTCCCTGATCTGCTTTTGCTGTTGCAGTATAGAAAGGTTTATTTTCCCCTTTAACTGTTAAGTCTTGATATACATTTGTTCCAAACAAAGATGTTGAAGAAACTACAACATTGTTGGCTACATGATTAACTTCTCCATCAGAGATAGTACAGTTCTGATTAATTACATAATTCCATTCATCGTTTGTCTTATCCTCTGTTGCCATACATTTTTCTTGAATATAAGCAAGTTTTGTATTAATACCATTTTTGTCGTTTGAAGTTTCCAAACCGAGACCAGTTGTAGTGGAAATAAGCTGATTACTTCTTATGGTACGCTTACTTGAATCTTGTACATAAAAATATGTACCGAAATACTGCTGATTAATTGTTTCTTTTTTCATATTTTCAGTTGACTTAGGATCATCATATTCATATTCGACAGTATAGTCGCACCAATCATTCTTTATTTTACCATTTTCCTTATAAAAAGTTTCTTTTATAGGGAGTGAATATGCACATTGATTTTGTTTGAAATATAATCGCCCATCTTCTACAGTAAAATAACTTTCCTGTGCCATACCTGTATCCTTTGAAGCTGTTGCAGTGTCAAAATTTTCAAAAAACAATGTTTCATATTCAAAGTTTTCTGTTGCGGTTTCTTCGCCAGCATTCAAAACGAGTTCATATTTTCCGTCCAAAGAAAGAGCAGAAGCAAGGTCAATTTGAATGTAGTCGGAAGAAGTTTCCAAATCAACTGTAGTAACTGTTCCGCTAATTGTACCTGTTTTTCCGTATTCTTTTACTGTTGCGGTAACGTTGCCGTTCTCGTTTGGTGTTACCTTTTTGTTCAACTGAACATAAAGTGTGTTTTTTGTTCCATAAATTTTGGAAATTGCGAGCGAGTCTGTAGGTGTGGTGTCGTCAGCTGCAAAAACGCAAAGACCCATTGTAAATACCATAATTATGGACATGAGTAATGAAAAGATTCTCTTTTTCATAGTTTTTTCGCTCCTTTTAATTTTATAATTTTTTTAATTTTTTGTAAATTTAATATTTTTTTACTTGCATAAAGGGATTACTTGTTACCAAATGGCCTCGCCTTGAGGAGAGGCTCCGCTGACAAGCGGTGGTGTGGTGTAGGTTGCCGACGGCAACCGTTAAGCGATAAACAAAGAATATTTTTTATTTTTCTTTGTGTTTCAATAACGCTTTCTTGCGAAAGCTACATCTCATCTTGCTCACTTTGTTCGCTTTCTTCCCCTCAAGGGGAAGACTTTACTATGTGCCAACATCGTTGCCAAACACGGGGGATTTCTCCATGCGGTTGCAATGCAACCTTAGTCGAAATGACAACATAAGGCAAGTAACGGAGTGCCGAGGTCGTCACTCCCTACGAGCCGAAATGCCGTGGGTGAGAAAAGGCATTGCCGTTCCCCTTTTGTCATACCGACCGAGGGTGTAACCCGAGCGGAGTGTATCTCTCGGTCTGTTAAAAATGACAACGTAAGGTAAGCACACTGCAAGCAAAACATGAATTATTTTACATTTCCGATATTGTCAAAGTCGATATCTTCAAAACCGAAACGAACCTTTGCGGAATATGTAAAATCAAAGTTGTTGTTTTCATAATCTTTAAAGAAATTGGTTGTCGTCGCATAAACGTTTGAGTCGCTTCGGGGAATGTAGAGATTGTTAAGCTCCTCTGCGGTTGCGGTTGGAATTGCACCGGGTATTTCCGTTTTGTTGCTCCAATAACCGTAAGTATTCACAAAAAGATTATGGTGGAAATTGAAAAATTTTTTTCCTTTATGAATTTGGTTGGTAACTATTTCAATCCAAGCTGTCATTTCAGGATATTTTTCTTGCCATTCGGCTTTAATCTTATCCCCTGCTTCACCTTTTTCAAAATAGGACCATGTTTTCATAAAAGAAAGTCCCTCTTTGTACATAGATTCATTTGCATCAGCAAAGAAATCGTCCTTGTTTCCGCCCTCTATACTGTCTATGTACCAATAATTTTTTCCGTTGTAGCTACTGTTGCATATCGGGTCGAAGCAATCGATAAAAACATTGTTTACCGCTGTTTCACACCCCATAGACCAAATACCACGTGGAATATTTTTTATAATGTTGTTTGTTATTTTTGCTCCCGAACCGTAAGAATTATCGAATGCAATTGCGGAACGTTGAGACACCGTACTTAACGAATCGGTAATTTCAGTTTCCGAGGGAGTGTCGTGGATATAGTTGTTGTTAATGTTTAAATCCATTACAGGCATAATATAGTTAAGGTAAATTACGCCCATATCGTAGGAATCGGATAAATTATCGAAAATGTCGTTGTTTTCGATTACACCTTTTGAAATGTAGCCACCTATGGCATTTGCGGAATTGTGAGAAATAACATTGTTTTTCACACTAACACCGAAAGTATTGGCAAATCTTAAGGCAGGCTCGTATGTTCGTTTATTTACTCCCGAAAATGAAATATCGCAATTTTCAACAAAATATCCGCTTTCTTCATTGACATAAAAATTTCCGCCTGAAACTATAACGCTTGAAAGTCCCGTATTTTTCACGGTTGAATTTTTAATTCCGTGATTTTTTCCTCTTACAGCTACGCTTTTATCAGGTGTAGATTGATATTCAATCTGTTTTGTGATTTTTTCTTCATCTGTCAATCCGTAAAAGAGCTCCCAGCTTGATTGATCCCATTTTGAATTTCTGAAAAGTGTATAATTGTTTTCGGTTTCTTCGCCGATAACAACAGCATTGTTGCAAAAATTGTAGAAATCGCAACCGTCAATAACGATGTTTTCGCCACCTCTTACATAAAAACCGCTACCTTTGGAATTTTCAAAATTTATGTTTTGGAAAGTAATATTGGACGCATTTTTGCAGGCAAGCATATATGTAACGTCCGAAACGGGAATATTAAGATATTCAAAATCGGTATCAAAAACATAAAAATCACCATCTTTTGAAACGTAATATTCGTTTTTTGTATCAAGCTCATTCAAAACATTGCAAACAAAAAATTCTTTGTTATCTTTAATTCCACCGTCGGGAACGGTAAGAGTTTTAATGGTTTTGGCATTTTTGTCTATTTCAGCCACTTTTGCCTCTCTTTGGTAAAAAATGGAACTGAAAAGTCCGATTATCCAAACATCATCTGTATCGGCACATTGGAAAATTCTATCGTCACTGTAATTAAAGGTCACGTTGTCTTTGGTTGTAGAAAGAATTGTTCCGGTTTTCATATATTGAGTTATGGGATTTTCTTCATACTTCCAAGCTACTTTATTTGGGTATCTTGCAACGTGAAGATTTTCATTTTTATCCAATGAATACATTACTCTCCCGGAATAGGAATTCAAATCGTAAGCATCTTTGGCAAAATAGCAATATTCTTCCAAAGCAATTTCACGTCCCAATTTTTCTTTGAGAAAGTTTTTAACGTTAAATTTTTCAACGCTTGTTCCGTTTGAAAGCGTTTCGGTTGAAAACTTACTGTTTTCAACTCTGAATCCGCCTGTAAATATTGGCTTTTCGTTTGGATATGCACAATATTTTATGGGCGATTCGGCAGTTCCGGAATCTCGTTCTCCAAATACCGTACCATAAGAATATGTGTATTTTGAAACATTTTCAATTTCTTCTTTTTCAAAAAAGCTGTATTCACCATCTCTGAAATAAACGGTTATTCCCCCTTTTGGCAAGCCGTCAGTTTCTTTAATTTTTCTTATTTTGTCCCTTGCACCTTTTATTGTTGCAAGTGGATTTTCCAATGTTCCGTCGTTTTGGTCGTTACCTGTCGGTGAAACATAGAGAGAAAAAGACTCACTATCGGCAAAAGCCGTGGGAAAGCTGAAAATTGAAAGAAGAAGTGCAAGAAAAATTCCAATAATTTTAGTTTTTCTCATTTTTTTCCTCATAAAATTTTTCTTTTTGGGGAGCTACAAGAATTTTTTTCACTTATAGCTCCTTTTTTGGTAAAATTAGTTCAATGAATCGTAAATGGATTTTATGTAGCTTGCATCGGCAGTATTATCCAAAATATCACCGTCTGAAATTACTATAAGACCCATAGGATCCCAGAAAACAGTTTTTGAAAGTGCTATTTCGCAAAGCGCACGGAGAGGAACCATAGTTCTTCCCTCGATTGACTGAGCGGGAACGTCCATTGTAGCAACAACACCGTCAATCATAAGCTCATTTTTATCGAGTACCATTGTAACGGTTTTTCCGTTCAATTTGATTGTAACGGTACGTGTTGCATCGTCCCAGCCTACTTCTCCGCCAAATGATTCGGCAATGAAACGTGCGGGAACAAGTGTTCTTGAATCGATAATCTTAGGCATAACTGCACTGTTTTGCGGGTCAACTTTAACGCTTGCACCTTTGTTGAGAGCGTTTGAAGAACCGATTTTCAAAACAACAGCATCTTTTACTTTAGCTGTATCAACGCTTGTTGACGGCTGTGTTGTTCCGCCTGAAACGTTAGGAACAGATGTCATAACTGTTTTGTATGCTTCAACGCCTGCTTTTCCCTGCAAACCGATTTTGGACATATCGATAACGTTAAGACCGTATTGCTTAGCGCCTTCAGGTGTAAGCTGGAAATTGTTGTTTTCGTAATCTACAAACATTGATGTATCGGTTGTATAGGTATTATTAGCCAATTTTGCATTACCTACGTTTGCAATCTTAAGGTCGTTTGACTTAATGTGATTTGCACACAAAACCTGTTTTTTGTTTACAGCAAGGTTGTTTGTAATCTGATAGAAGTTTTTACCTTCATGTTTTTGAGATTCGATAACTTCAATCCATTCCATAAATCTCGGATATTTTTCATTCCAGATTTTTGTGTACTTTTCTCCGTTACCCTGATCTGCAAATATTGGTAAGCACCATGCATACGGAGCATCTTGGTT
>CAYPIJ010000132.1:0-5371 GCA_964410755.1 uncultured Oscillospiraceae bacterium
ATATTTAATTTATAGGATTGATTTTTAGAAAAAAACGGAGGTAAAAATATTATGAATGAAAATTTTGAAGAAATGAAAAATGAGGAATTGAACGAAGATGTTTCCATTTCGGAAAATGAAGCTTTGAACGACGTTGTCGAAGAAATATCGGTTGAAGAAATGAAAAACAAAAAAAAGAAAGGTTGGAAATCGGAATTGCTTGATTGGATTGAATCTTTGGGGATTGCAATTATTGCCGCTCTTTTGATTGTTAATTTTGTTTGTACGTTTGTGCGTGTAAGTGGTGAATCCATGGAGCCTACTTTACAAAACAACAACAGCTTGTTTGTTTTCAGATTGGGATATCAGCCTAAAAACGGTGATATAATCGTTTTCAAGCCTGTCGGCGATCCGAAAAAGTATTATATTAAAAGAGTAATTGCTACGGAAGGTCAAGAAATTGACATAAGAGACGGAAAAGTATATGTTGACGGTAAGGAATTGGAAGAAGATTATATTCAAGGTGTTACTTTTGACAGATATGGTGAAGTATATCCGAAAATTGTTCCCGAAGACAGTGTTTTTGCAATGGGAGATAACAGAGAAAACAGCAGTGACAGCAGAAATATGACTGTTGTCGGAATGATTAAAAACAAGACTATCGTTGGAAAGGCTTTGTTCAGAGTGTTTCCCTTTGATAAAATAGGCGGACTTTACAACTAATCGAAAGGCAGAATTTTAATGAATATTAATTGGTATCCGGGGCACATGGCGAAAACAAAAAGGCTGATAAGCGAGCATTTAAAGCTTGTTGATGCGGTTATAGAAATTTTGGACGCCAGAATCCCGTTGTCTTCAAAAAATCCCGATGTGGATTCTTCGTGTAAGGACAAAAAAAGAATTGTAATTTTGAATAAACAAGATATTGCAGACGAAAATATAACGAAAAAGTGGGAAACCTACTATGAAAATCTTGGTATTCCCACAGTTTGTGCAAATTGTGAAAACGGAGAGGGATTGAAAAAAATTCCAGCCGTTTTAAATGTACTTTTAAAAGAAAAGTTGGATAAAGACAGATTGAAAGGGGTTAAAAAGCCGATTAGAGTCATGGTTGTGGGAATTCCCAATTCGGGAAAATCTTCTTTTATTAACAGAATGGCTAAAAAGCAAAAGTTGAAAACTGAGGATCGTCCCGGCGTTACCGTAAATAAACAATGGGTGAAAATATCGGAAGAAATAGAACTTTTGGATACACCGGGAATTTTGTGGCCGAAGCTTGACGACGAAAATGTTGCATTGCATCTTGCTTTTACCGGTGCAATTAAGGAACAGGTTTTGGATATTGAAACCGTATGTGTGTGCTTTTTGGAATATATGCTTGAAAATCATAAGGAGGCACTTGAAGAAAGATATAAAATCGAAATTGAAGATTTTGACGACAGACTTTCCGTATATGATAAAATTTGCTTCAAAAGGGGCTATATTTTCAAAAAAGACGACCCGGACTATACAAGATGTGCCCATGCTGTTTTAGACGATTTCAGAAGTGGTAAATTGGGCAAAATCAGTCTTGAAGAACCTACGTTGTAAATATGAGGAAAAATATGAAAACAGAATTTGAAAACGATTTTATATTATCGGGTCTTGAAAGTGAACCGCAATATATTTGCGGTGTTGATGAAGCGGGAAGAGGTCCTCTTTGCGGACCTGTTTCGGTTGCCGCTGTAATTATGCCGAAAGGACTTATTATTGACGGTGTAAACGATTCTAAAAAGCTTACAGAAAAAAAACGTGAAGAACTTTTTGATGTTATAATAAAAAATGCAATAAGCTACAGTATAGTTTTTGAAGACGAAAAAACTATTGACGAAATTAATATCTTAAATGCGACTTTGCAGGCTATGAACAAAGCAATCAATAATTTAAACCCGAAAGCCGACTTTGCTCTTATTGACGGAAACAGAAATAAGGGTATTGAAATTCCGAATAAAACCGTGGTAAAGGGGGACAGCAAGTCCCACAGCATTGCTTGTGCATCTATTTTGGCAAAGGTTGCAAGAGACAGATTGCTTATTGAATACGATAAAAAATATCCCGAATATGGATTTAAAAATCATAAAGGCTATGGTACAAAGGCACATTATGAAGCCATTGAAAAATACGGTATTTTACCGATACACAGAAAAAGCTTTTTAAAGAAATATTTTGAAAATGAAAAATAAGATTTTAGGAAAAAAAGGTGAGGATTACACAGCTAAGTATTTGAAAATGCGAGGTTATGAAATTCTTGAAAGAAACTACCTTGTAAAAGGCAGTGAAATTGATATAATAGCAAAAAAAGATGATGAAATACATTTTATCGAGGTTAAAACACGAACAGGGGAGACCTATGGTTCTCCTGCCGATGCTGTTGATTTTAGAAAACAAAAACATATAATTCACGGTGCAAAATTCTATATTTTAAAAAATCCGCAATATTTCGATTATATTTGCAGTTTTGATGTCAGTGAAGTTTTTGTCAAAGATTCTTTTTTCTTTGGAACGAAAATCAATTATATTGAGAATGCTTATGAAACGGAGTGAGGAAAATGAGTAAATTTTATTATCAAGGTCACGGTAGCTATCGTCTTGAAACAAACGATGGCAGATTTATATATGTGGATCCTTTTTGCGGAGACGGATATGATAAAAAAGGTGATATAATTCTTGTAACTCACAATCATTTTGACCATACAAAAACAGAAAAAGTTGATAAAAACGAAAATTGCTTTACCATAACTTTTGAGGACGCTTTAAAAGACGGAAAACACAATTCTTTTGAAGTTGATGGAATAAAAATTGTCGCTGTTGAAGCTTGCAATGAAAATCATCCTGTCACTGAGTGCGTTGGATATGTTATTGAATTTGACAATATCGTTTTTTATGCTTCAGGTGATACTTCAAAAACAAATGATATGAAAGAAAAATTACCGTTTATGCATATAGATTATGCTGTTTTGCCCATTGATGGAGTTTTCAATATGGATATTGAAGAAGCAAGTGAATGTGCAAAGCTTATTAATTCAAAATATGTAATTCCTATTCATACAACACCGCTCTATAGCAAAAATATTACAAAAGATATGCTTTTCGACGAAGAAAAAGCCAAAAAATTTGATATTGAAAATAAAATAATTGTAAAACCAAACGAAGAAATAATTTTGTAAATTATTTCTCTTTTGCCCCCGTAGTTAAATGGATATAACAAGGTCCTCCTAAGCGGTAAACCGTTCGTTTCCGCTTAGGAAAAATAATACAACTAAATTAGCAAATATGCCCCCGTAGTTAAATGGATATAACAAGGTCCTCCTAAGACTTAGTTATCGGTTCAATTCCGGTCGGGGGTGCCATAAATACCGCATTATTGCTCATATTTAAGTAGTTATGCGGTATTTTTGTTTCATAAATGATTTATAGCAATAATGTATCAACATATGTAAATAATTTTGCTAATTGGAAACGAACTATAACACATATTCTTGCTAATCGTTTTTATGATTTGCTAATTCGAGATTAGCATTCATTTTTTTGCCGTGTCTATAAGCTGTGCTAATGTTACGGCAAGAGTGGGATTCTCTTTGAGCTGTTCTATAAGTGCGGCAATGTCAATAGTTGTTGCGTTTTCTTCTTGTGGTGCTTTTACATCTCGCAAATCCGGATTTGCATAAAATGCACTTTCAAATTTTTGTGCGTTTATTTTTCTATCCTCATCTAAAATATGTGCATATACATCGGTAATCATATTTATTTGAGAATGCCCCGTATCGCCTTGCGTTGCTTTCAAATCGCCGTGATTTAATTTTAGCTTATAGGTTGTGCTTGAATGTCTGAGCGAGTGAAATACAACATTGGGTAATCCGGCTTCTTGTTTGAGTTTTATAAATTCTTTTTCAAGAACACGATTTTCACAAGGTCTGCCATTTGGCAATGCAATTACCAAATTAAAATCCTCATATTCATCACCAAGAAACCCCTTTATTTCCTCTTGCGATTTTTTCCATTCTTTCATAATATAAGCAACTGTTTTAGGCAACCAAACTTTACGCTCACTTGATTTCGTTTTTGGCTTTTTTAATATTAATCGTGTACTTGTGTTGCTCATAAGCGGCTTGAAAATATGAATAATGTCTTTCTCTCCAAGCATTTCAATAGCTCGTTTAGACGCCCGTGTTAATTCCTTATCAATATAAATATACGCATCATCTCGTGCAATATCGTCATCAGAAATATGAACATTATCCCAAGTCAGTCCCAAAATTTCTCCTATGCGAAGTGAACACGCAAAAGCTAAATTCATTGCTATATAAAGTTTTGTATCTGTGCAAGAATTTAATGCGGTTTTTATATTTTCTGTCGTCCAAATATCTCTTTTTTTATATTCGACTTTTGGAATAACAATATTTTCAAAGGGATTTTTTCCAATCATCTCCCAACGAACCGCTTGTTTAAATGCACAACTCATTAGCTTTATAATTTTTTCAATATTGACAGGTGTTAAATACTCTGTTTTTGGCTGTATATTTCTTCTTACAACGGGTTTTGTTTTTTGAAGTGTTTGGACAAATTTGTCCGCCACACGAGTAGTTACTTCTTGTATTTGCAAATCACCTATAATAGGATTTATATAATTAGCTATCAAACCGCAATTGGAATCATAAGTTGAAACACCCCATTTCTTTTCTCCATATAAACTAACAAATTCATACATAAAATCACAAATTTTTTGGCTATTAGGTATTACAAAAGTACCGTTATTTTGCTGATTTTCAATTTCAGCTTTGCGTTTTAATGCTTCTTTATGAGTATGCCAAGTTTCCCACTTTTGTTTTGTTTCTCCATTCTCGTTTTTATACGAGTAAACAACTGAGTATGCTTTTTTTCTTTTAATTATAGATGCCATAATCTCGGCTCCTTTCAGATATTTAATTTATCTAACCAATCATCAAAGGATTTTTTAGAAATTCTTATGGATGCACCTATTTTAACAACATTAAAATGATTTTCTTTTACCAAGTTATATGCAGATGTTCGCCCTATACCGAGCATATCCGCAACTTCGGCAACCGTATAAGTCTTTTTTTCTTTTTGCGTTTTTTGATTCAACATAAAAATCGCCTCCTTTTTCAAAATCAAAAAACGCTCTCGTGTTCATATATAATGTTATCACACAAGAGCGTATTTAGCAAAAAATATATGATTTTAATATCACAAATTAGGGCACTTCCTAAAATGCCTTAATTTCTAATATCAAAGCCGTACCCGTCCGAAAACGGATACGGACTTTAACTTTTAAGCTTACAGACGGTGTTTTGCGAAAACACGCCATAGGAATTCCACCTCTCCGTCGTCCGAC
>CAYPIJ010000133.1:0-5234 GCA_964410755.1 uncultured Oscillospiraceae bacterium
GGGGATATAATAATCCGATTGGGGATTATATCCGTCAGTATACCAGCCGTTTCCCAAATAAAATGTATCTATTTTTTCAAAAGCTTTTTCAATTATATTTTTATCGTATTCTCTTCCGACACTTTTAAAGCCCAAATTCACCATTACGGGAAAAAATTGCCAATTATTGTCCCAAACAGTAATTTTATTAATGCCGGAAAGCCAATTATAAAAATTATCTTTTTCAATTTCACTTAAAGGTTCCCAAACTTTTTGCGGTGCAAGAATCAGAGAAAGGCCTATGGCTGCCGTTTCCACAACCTCTTGGGTACAGCTTGTTATTTCGCCCCAATATTCCTCATGATTAGGATTTGTTCCGTTTTTTATTCCTTCAAGATAAATTTTATCAAAATCTTCAAGCTCACCGCCTCCGCCCCACAAAGGTGCAAGCCCCCAAAGTGGGCGTGCAAAAGCTTCGGTTAAAGCTGTCTTTTCTTTGTAATGCACGCCTGTATTACCGCATTTTATTCCGGCTTTTCCCAAAGTAAAATACTTTTTTAAAGGCAAAATGATTTTTTTCAAGCAAGTCTCATAATCTTTTTTACTGTGTAACATAATATTCACCTTTTAATTAATTTCTTAATTATAACAAAAAAGGCAGTAAAAAAACACAAGCTTTTTCACAACCTCTTTTGAAAAATTTTCTTATCTGTTCAAAATAAGTTTTGTAAGTTCGATAGGTTCAACAATTTTTCCGTCTTTGTAAACACGCATATTACCGGAAGCAATTTCATCGATAAGAATAACTTCGTCGTTGTTGTAACCGAATTCAAACTTAATATCCCACAAATCAAGACCGATTGTCTTCAAATCTTCCGCAATAATTTCGGTGATTTTAAGAGTTTGTTCTTTAATGCTTTCAAACATTGCAGGTGTCATAATTCCCAAAGCAACAAGGCCTTCGCCTGTAACAAGAGGATCGCCTTTAGCATCGTTTTTGAATGTGCATTCAACATATCCGCCTTCCAAAACAGTACCGTCTTCTATGTATTCGCCATATCTGCGAATAAAGCTTCCTGTAGCAACACGACGACAAATTACTTCAAGACCGTTTCCGAATACTTTTCCCGGAAGAACTTCCATTGTAACATCATCGATATTTGCATTAACATAATGAGTTTTTATTCCGGCTTTTTTAAGAAGGTCGAAATAATATACAGATGTTCTCAAATTTGCCTTACCGATTCCCTCAATTGTAAGACCTACAGAGTTTTCGCCCGGGTCAAACACACCGTCTTTACCTGTGCAATCATCTTTGAATTTCAAGAGAACGTTTCCGTTTTCAAGTGAGTAAACATCTTTTGTTTTTCCTTCGTAAATTTTTTTCATAACAAAATCACCTTTCTTATTTTTAAAAGTATATGATTAATTATACCACAAAAAAATGAATTTGTCTTTATTTTTTTGAAAAAAAATCCATTTTTTTGAAATTTTTCCATAATGTAAAAAAATAATGCTCAATTTTTATCGTTTTTTTTGCTTTATGCACATATTTTGTAAAAGTTTTTTTCTTTTTGTCTTATCTTTCAAACTTATTTTCAATGGATACTTTCTCATAAGACACAAAAAGCGGTCTTCCGTGAGGACAAGTTGTCTTTCCGTTTAACGAAAAAGCTCTTTTCACCAAAGATTCCATAGCTTCCTTTGTAAGCTCCATATTTGCCTTTATGCTCATTTTGCAAGCAACAAGGTAGAGAAGTCTTTGATTGAAATCCTCTTTTTCCATATTTCCTCTTTTTGAAATTTCGTCAATTATTTCAAAAACAAGTCTTTCAACCGCTGTCTTTTTCACATCTGTGGGAACGGAACGAACAATAATTGTATTACCTCCGAAATCTTCAATATCCATTCCAAGCTCTTCAAAAACAGGCTTGTTTTCAATTGCCGTTATGTGTTCTGTGGGGCTTAATTCCACTTTTATTGGCATCATAAGAATTTGCGAAGAAAAGCTTTTGTTTCTGTAATGTTCACGAAGCATTTCATAGTTCATTCTTTCATGTGCCGCATGCTGATCCATAAGAATCATTTCATTTCCTTTTTCAATTATTATATATGTTGAAAAAACTTGTCCCACAATTCTGTAATTTTCGTCTTCCAAAAAGTTTTTGGGTTCAACTTCATCAACTATAACTTTTGGAGACTCTTTCGCTTCAATTTCAATCTTAGTTTCTTCCTTAACAGGCTCAACCTCTTTTATTTCTTCAACTATACTGCTTTTATTTACTTCCTCCTGTTTCGTAAATTCAAATGCTACAACTTTTTCTTCAAAACCAATATTTTTTTCTTCTCGCACGCCTTCTTCTTTTAAAATATTGAAGTCGGGCGCTTTTTGAAAGGGTACTTCACGAAAATCCATAGGCTGTTTTTTTGTTTCATATTGTTTAACGTTATGTTCATAATTCGGATAATCGTGAAATTTCGTATTTTTTTCTTTAATTTCTTCTTTTTTGGCGGTATTTTCCGCATTTTTCACAAAAAGAGTATTGTCAAGTGCATTTCTAACAGTTATCATAATAGCTTCGTAAACAAGATTTTCGTCTGTAAACTTAACCTCTGCTTTTTGAGGGTGAATATTAACATCACATTTTTCGTAATCAATTCCAATGTTCAAAACACAAAAAGGATGTTTCCCCTGTGCCATTTTCTGAAAAAATGCAAAATCAAGGGCAGAAATCATAGTTTTTGTACGGCATATTCTTCCGTTTACACAAAAGGTTTCAAACTTTAAAGACGGTTTTGCAATATTCGGATTTCCAACATAACCGGAAATGGTAACTCCGTTTCTTTCGCCCTCTACTTTCACAAGGTTAGAAGCAACATTTTCTCCGTAAACGCAATAAATTGCCCCTGAAAGCTGTCCGTCACCTTTTGAATAGTAAATTTCTTTGCCGTCCTTTATAAATCTTACGGAAACATCGGGATTTGCCAAAATAAGCTTTCCAATCATTTCCTCAATATGTGCATTTTCCGTGGTAGCTTTTTTCAAAAATTTCATTCTTGCAGGCGTGTTGAAAAAAAGCTCCTCAACACTTACCGTTGTCCCAACAGGACAACCTATGTCGGAAACTTCAACAATTTCTCCACCTTTTATAACAACGCAAGTTCCCACATCGGTACTTTCTTTTCTTGTTATAATCGTAACTTTTGAAACAGCGGCAATACTTGCCATAGCTTCACCTCTGAAGCCCATGGTTTTTATATCGAAAAGGTCGTTAGGATTGGAAATTTTGCTTGTTGCATGACGCAAAACGCACATTTTCGCATCTTCCTTATCCATTCCGCAACCGTTATCCGTTATTTTTATAAATTCTTTTCCGCCGTCTTTTATTTCAACTGTAATACGTTGGGAATGAGCATCAAGAGAATTTTCAAACAATTCTTTCACAACACTTGCAGGACGTTCAACAACTTCACCTGCAGCAATCATATTTGCGGTTAATTTATCAAGAACTTTAATTTGTCCCATAATGCTTTTTTCTCCTTTTTTGTATTACAAATATTTATTAATAAATTCCATAGTTTGTTCCATATATGTAAGTGCTTCCTCGTCTGTGGAAATGTAATCGAAAAGCACAAAAGCGTGTTGCTTACCTTTTTCAACAATCATTTCACTTACAACGCCTTTTTCTTTCAGCTTGTTTGCAAATTCAATTGTATCGTTAATATCAACAACAGTATCTTCGTCACCATGCATACAAAGGAATTTTGAGGATTTTTCACCAATATTAAAAAGCGGTGAGGCTTTTTTCAACTCTTCTTTTGTATCAGCGCAAAAAGCCCATTTTTCTTTTGTTAAATCCAAAACAGGATTACAAGCAATAGTAATATTCGGTCTTAACTCATCATCTTGAGAAATTCCAAGACAAGTTGCAAGGTGTCCCCCTGCGGAATCACCTATTGCAACGATTTTATCGTTATCAACATAGTCAAGCTTTTCTTTTATGTATCTCATTGCATCTTGACAATCGGAAATAAGGTCAAAAACATTTGTATTTTCGTCATCAATGTTTCTGTAAGAAATCGCAATTCCCACCATACCCTGTTGAGAATAGTATTTTGCGTTCATATCCATCCAATCCATTGCAAATTCTTCGTTTTCCTTAACCTTTGTTTTCCAGCTTCCGCCGTGAATACACAAAACACAAGGCATTTTCCCTTTAATTCCCGATGTAGGATAATATACATTCATAGGCAACTTCAAATTGCTGACAGTTTTATAAATAATTTTTTCATTAGGTTCTTTTATAAAATTTTTATCAAAATTCATTTTATTTTACTCCTTTATTTTCAAAAAAAAGCTTATTTGCATTGTTTGTTGTTTCAAGTGATACCTGTTCCACACTTATCCCTCTTAATTGCGCAAGACAACTTGCCGTATGAATAAGATTAAGGGAACTGTTTCTTTTTCCTCTGTTGGGTTCCGGTGCAAGATAGGGGCAGTCGGTTTCAATTAAATATCTGTCCAACGGAACATATTTTGCAACCTCTTTCAAATTTCTTGCATTTTTAAAAGTAACAGTACCGGAAAAGGAAATGTAATACCCCATTTTTATAAGCTCTTTCATAGTTTCAACGCTACCGCTGTAGCAATGAAAAACGCCTTTAAAAGGGTGGTTTTTAACAATTTCCAATGTATCTCCCATTGCATCTCTTGAATGAATGCTTATGGGTAAGCCCAATTTATTTGCAGTTTCAATCTGCCTTACAAAGCACTCGGCTTGTATCTCTTTTGACGGTTCAGGATAATGATAATCAAGTCCGATTTCCCCCCATGCAACAACTTTTTTATTGTTCTTTGTCAAATCGATAAGAATTTTTTCCGCATTATCGTCATACTTATCTGCGAAATTCGGGTGAAAACCTACGGAAGCATAAACAAAATCATACTCATTTGCCAGTTTTACACTGTTTTTTGAGGTTTCAATGTCGCAACCTATTGTAATAACTCTGTCAATTTTGTTAGCTTTAAAGCTTGTTAAAAGCTCATTTCTGTCATTGTCAAATGCTTTATCATCATAATGACTGTGTGTATCCGTAAACATTTTTTCACTCTTTTCTTTTTTATTTATTATGTTTTATATTATCTTGTCATTTCGACCGAGGACACCGTCCGAGCGGAGAAATCCCATTCGTATAATAGAGAGGTTATCACAATCTCCGTAGGGGCGGATATTATCCGCCCGAAAGGTATTACC
>CAYPIJ010000134.1:0-5196 GCA_964410755.1 uncultured Oscillospiraceae bacterium
TATTAAAGTTTTTTAAAAATCAAATTACCGTCTTCATCATTTGTTGCGGAAACGAAAGTTAATGTACCTGCATAGCCGTCTATTATATCGAAGCCCGTAAACAATATTTCATTGTTCCATACAGCACCTTTTGGAACGGCACCGCAGGGAATATCGGGATTTTTTGGGAAAGTAAAATCGGAAAAAGGTTTTTTCGATACCATATAGCGATTTTTCCCCAAACTGAAATTTAAATAGTAATAACCGTTATATTTTATGTAATCGGGACATTCGGGTTGTTCGGGAGAATCAGAAATGAATATGGGATTTTCTTCTTTCCATATATCCAAATCCTTAGAAATTAAATGAGCAAGACAACCCTTTTTTTCTTCTTTTAAGCCAGTTGTTAAAATCATGTGATAAAATCCGTTTTCATCAATAACTATTTTGGGGTCTCTGGCGTTTACCATATCGTATTTTTCAGACAACGTAAAATGAAAATCAGTATCTTTTTCAAAATGGTATCCGTCGCTTGAAACACTTCTGCAAATCGGAGCAGGTGAACCGTCCGCCATTCTTATTGTGTAAAAAAGATAGTGTTTATCTTTCTTTTGTATATGTGAGCCGGTACAAATTGAACCTTCGGTGGGATCAGTTATTTCAACAGCGATGGGGTGTATTTCCCATTCTTTCATATCTTTTGTTGAAATGTGTTCCCATTGATGTGCGCCTTTTCCCCACTTGCTTTTGTGGTGGTGCCTGTCTTTTAAATAGAAAACGTGATATCTGTTATCGTAAAGTGAGGGCATACAATCACCCACAAAAATGTTTTCTTGAGGTTTCCAGCCTTTTGCATTTTCAAATTTTCCTATAACGTAGGGCTGAATTTCTTTTTTGTGTTCATATTCGCAAATGGAAAAGTCAACTTCTGATTCAATTTTGTCATTCATGTTAAAAAGGCAATTTCCGGCAGGCCATTCTTCGTCCTTTACAACGGAATTTATTCTAAGCTCAATTCTAAAAGGCATAAGAATAATTTTAACGTTGTTTCCTAGTTTTGCTTTTGTTTCCATTGACAAAGGCTGTTCATTGTAATCGTAGAAAATTTTACAAATTAAGCTTCCGTTTGAAAAATTACATTCAATGTTTTTTTTGTTTTCCTTTTTTGAATACAAACATATTTTTTCTTTCGAAATGTTAAATTCTATTTTTACATAAATCTCCATATTTTTTACTCCTTTTTGTATTTTATGAAAGTTGTTGCTTCGTTAATGTTTTTAAAATATTCGGTAGCTATTGCAGCGAAAAGTCCTGCTCCCACGGACGCTTCTTCTTTTTCGTTGGATATTTGAACGGGTAATTGAAAAACATCTTCAATCACATTTTTTAAAATCGGGATTTTTCTAACCGCATTTCCCGATGCAATAACCGTTTTTTTGTTTAGCTTATTGTCTTTTATAAAGTCGAATAATTCATTGCACATACCTATTACAAATCCCAAAGCAATATGTTCGGGTGTGAAATTATCTTCTGTGATATTCAAAATACTTCCTACAACGTTTTTTTCGTTTCTTTTTCCGCAAAAAAATGTGTTAACCGTAGGAATATTTTTTATTTTATTGTGATATGCCTTGCTTACCGTATTATTTAAAATTTCATATTGGGATTTTTCGCAACAGCTTGCTTCTTTTACATAGCTTTTGAAAAAATTTTCTAATATTGCGTAAGCTTTTCCACCACACAAGGCAGAACCGCACAAAATATACTTGTCTTTCACAAGAGGACGGGGTGTTAATGATGTGTTTTGTGTTTCCTTTAAATCTGAAATAAATGAAATTTGACTTCCCGTGCCAAAATTTATGAGTATAGTGTCGTCTATATTTTTTACGGAACCAATAAAGCTTGCTTGATTGTCTCCGATTGCTATTGATATTGGAATTTTTTTGTATTGACCAACTATTGAATATTCGTCTTTTACGTCGGGGATAAAAGTATCGTTAATTCCGAGCTTTTCCAATGCTTTTTTATCAAAATTCATTTTTTTAGTGTCAAATAATCCAAAGCTGTCCGCAACGGAACTGTGAATTTTTTGTCAATATACACTATTCCGTGCATTTGTCCCGTCACACCGATTGCTTTTAGATTAGGATATGTTTTTATGATTAAATCCGCAAGCTTTTTTACTTTTTCCAAAATAAGTGTTGGGCTTTGTTCACAAAAACACGGCAAGCTAGATTTTATATAAGTATTGTTCGGTAAAGTGTATGTTTCAACGGTTGTGTTATTTTTTGTGTCTATAATTGCACCACTTATTGTCGTTGTTCCTATGTCTATTCCAAAAAAAAGATAGTCGGATACTTTTGTATCGTTGTAAATTGTCTCTTCAAAGGTTATTTTTGAATCAAAATTTTCGTTTTGATAATTTTTGAAGGTTTCCGAAATTTTCGAAAGAATGTTGGAGTAAATTCCGTATTCTTTTTCAATTTCTTTTTTTCTTTTGTTTAACAGCTCTTCTATTGTGATTGCATCGTTAAATAAAAGCTTTATGTCTGTAACCGATACACCGCAAGACCTTAAAAGTTTAATTTTTTTTAAATTTATAATGTTATCTTGTGAATAAAAACGGTAGCCGTTTTCGTGTCTTTCTACCGACAGAAGTCCCTTGCCTTCATAAAAGCGTATGGATTTTTTAGATAAACCTGTGTTTTTTGTAACATCGTTAATATACATATTTTATCGTTACTCCTTTTTTGTTTATACATATATTATAAACTATTCCCCAGGGGGATTGTCAAGTGTTTTTCTTAAAAAAACAAAAAAATTCAGCCTGCAAAAGCAAGCTGAATTCTTAATAACTTTTTGGTTTTATATATTCACTTCAACAACATCTTTTGAATTATCGAAAGGAATAAAGATTTTTTCGTTCTTTGTGATTGTGATGTTGTAGGTTACCCCTCTGAACACTCTTGTTACTTTTGCGGGGAGCATTTCTTTTGACAAGCAAGGATTAATTTCAAGACCGTCCCATTTTGCTTTTATACCGAGCATATACTGTGTAACGGCAATATACATCCAAGCGGCAGTTCCGGAAAGCCAAGAAACGTTTGCAAGACCGAATTTATCGCTTTCAGGTCCGAAAATGTTGGAGGAATAAACGTAAGGCTCTGCCTTATATCTCCATTCACCTGCTTTTTCCTGTGCTATCATAGGAAGCAACTGGTGGTAATATTTGTAAGCATTTTCAGGACGTTTGAGCATACATTCCGCAATAATAGCCCATGTATTTGCGTGACAGAATACACTTCCGTTTTCTCCGCAACCCTTGTTGTAGTATGTAAGTGGGTCTTCTTTTGAGGGGTAGTCTTTCATTGACGGGTGAATTTTCTTAACACCGAGGTCGGTATCAAGATATTTCTTTACGCTGTCCATAGCCATAACCTGTTTGTCGGGGTCACCCATTTTTGAAATAACAGCCCAGCTTTGTGAGTTGAGCCAGATTTTAGCCTGTGGCTCGTCCTTTGAACCGATAAATGTTCCGTTGTCGGTAATACAACGTCTGAACCATTCACCGTCCCAAGCAACAGTGTTGACAAGCTTTTTCTGTTCTTCGTAAATGTCAAGATATTTTTGTTTGTCTTCGCCCATTCTTTCGGCAAGCTCGGCAATCATTGGGAGAACTGTACCGAACTGCATTGAAGTCCAGATACTTTCACCTTTACCTTCACGGCATACTTTGTAGAGCATATCGTTCCAGTCGGAGGAAAGCATAAGTGGGAAGCCTCTTTCACCTCTGTTAGCCATACAGAAGTCGATTGATTTTTTAATGTGATTCCAAACGGTATCTTCTCCGCCGTCATAGAAAGGAACAACTTCTGATAAGTAGTCGAGATTTCCTTCTTCCGTAACGATGTGGTATGTTGTCATAACAAGCCACAAGTGGTTGTCGGAATGGATTCTTGTAACAGGTTCCCAGCCTTCGTTGGGGAAACAGTAGTGGTTACAATGTCCGTCGTTGTATTGTTGTGTAAACAAAAGATTAAGTTTGTCTTTTGCACGTCTCAAATCGAAAGGTACCATGGAAAGAATATCTTGTGCGGTATCTCTTACGCCAACACCTCTGAAAGTTCCTGTTGCGTAGTAGGAAATATTTCTTGAAAATTGGAAGTTTCTTTCAGCTTGATATGGATTCCAAATGTTTATCATAGTTTCCGCATCTTTGTCGGGGATTTCGCATTGGAATTTGCTTAAATATTCGTCCCACTGTTCTGCAAGAGCGTTATAGGATTTTTCAACAAAGTCATCTTCTCTGCAATGTGCTACACATTTTTTGATTTCTTCTTCGGTCATAGCTGTTCCCAAGAAAATGTTGACTGTTTTTTCTTCGCCTTTTTTAAGGTCGAGATTGATTTCAAAGGCAAAGCAAGGGTCACCACCGTAAAGTGTTGAATTTGAACAATTTCCAGCTTCAACTTGTTTTGGATTTTCTTCACTTCTGTAAGAGCCTACAAATTCGTCTCTGTCGCAATCATAACCGTCGATTTTTACGTTTGAAGCAAAGTAAACGAGAGGTGTTTCGTCGGGTTTCGGTTGCATTTCAACACCGTATTTGTAAACAAGAACATCGTCCATAGCATAAGCGGAAAGCTGGTGCTTGTTGTAGCATTGCCATTGCAATTCTCTCATAAATTCCATCATTCCGAGCTCAACAAACGGGAACAATGTGATTTTTTTGTCTTCGTCACTCTTTATTTTCAAGTTCCAAATAAGAGCATTTTCAAATTTGCCCACAAAATATGTAGCTGTAACGTCTACACCGTTTCTCTTTGCTTCAAATCTTGTGTAGCCCATACCGTGAGTGGATTTCCATTCTTCGGGCTTTGTTTTTGCAGGTTCAGATGTGGGACACCAGTATTCGTTACCGTCTTTTATGTAAGTGTAAAATCCGCTTCTGTCCGTGGGAAGATGGAAGAAACGATAGTGGTTAATTCTCCATATTTGAGGAGATTTGTAGAAAGCAACACCGCCTCCTGCATGTGACATCATTGTGTGGAATGTGCCGTTGGAAAGATAGTTCATCCAAGGGGTGGGAAGTTCGCACTTGTTGAACGAAATTTCTTTTTTTGCGTTATTAAATTGATAATTTTTCGCCATTTTTTCTTTATCCTTTCAAAAAATAATTTTATAATTATAGACCATATCTATTTTAGTCTATTATAC
>CAYPIJ010000135.1:0-5170 GCA_964410755.1 uncultured Oscillospiraceae bacterium
GCGTTTTTTCTTTTTCAATTCTGTACATAAAAAGATAATTTTTAAAACAAAATACGAAATTTTTTTTAAAAATTCTGCAAAAATAAGTTTCACTCACATAAAGTTCTTTAGCCATTTTTTCGGAAGTCAATTTTTCTTTGTAATTTTTTTCTATCAAATCCGTTATCTTGTAATTCACATCATTTTCTTTAGAAATTCTCTTTTGTTCTTTTATGTAGCTGTTTTTTAAAAGAACAACGAAAAAAACACATAAAAATCCTTTTACTTCAAGCTCCCATCCCTCTTTTTTCTTTTCGTGGGCTTTATATGCCAAATATAAATATTTGTAAAAAATGGGTTACTTATTTCTTTTTATTGCCCTTTCGGGCGGAATTTTGAAGGCTTATTGCGGGAAAGCCTTGAGCTTAAAAATAAATAGTGAAAACGATTCTCTTATTTTCAACTTTTTTCGTATGATTTTGTGCGTTTTCATAGGATTTTTCATTTCCGTTTTTACATACGGCGATTTTTCTGTATTCAAAATAGACCAAACCACAATGGCACTTTCCATTTTTTCGGGACTTTTTTCCTCACTTTTTGTAATATTGTGGATTATTTCCGTAAAAAGCGGTGCTTATGCTATGGTTGACGTTTTTGTTATGAGCGGAACATTCATTCCGATGATGAGAAGCTTGATCTTCTTTAAAGAAGATATAAAACTTGGATTTTTGATTGTAATTTTCGGAGTTTTTGTTATAATGTCCTACAACAAAAATTGGCAACATAATATCATAATAATCTTCATTACCATCATTACAATTGTACATAAAGCACCCTTGTCGAAAAACAACAATGCTATAAGGTCTCTGTAAATCGGTTGAAACTATATCCCCCTCAAAAATCTTTGTACCGTTCTTATCGGTTAAACCTGTATACTGTCCGACAGTTTCGGGAATGACTTCACGTGCATACACTTCAATGACATCTTTCGGAATTATTGCGTGTTTTTCTTCACCATTGTGTCCGTAATAACAGTAATACCCCTCAATCCATTCTTCAGTGTCAATTGTTTTTCTCCTAAATATAATCTCTCTCATTTTCTTCACTCCTCTAAAAAGGTTATTTTTCTTTGAGATTCTTCTATCATTTCTTTTGCAATGCTTTCCACATCTTCAATAACGACATAGCAATATTCACCCCAATAGTCTCTTATGGTTTTTTCTTCCACTTTTTCCAAAAATTCCTTAATCGCTTTCACTTTAACCTCTCTTAACGCATTTTCCAAAAATAATGCTATTGCTTTACTTAAATTTTCGTCTGTTTTTCTCAATTTACTTTTCCCTTTCTTTATTTTTATGTACGAAAAATAACACCCTATAGTTTATTATTCTCTATAAGGTGCTATTCTATAGTATTTATTTTACTCAACTACGCTTCCGCACAATTCCCTAATGCGTTCCTCCGCTTGTTTCCGTTTCCGAAAAACAACATATCCGCAAGATGTAATATCAAGGTTATATTCCGCATATTTATTTCTGTTGGTGTGCAGGCGGATTTTCCATATTATCTGTACTTTCCGTTATCTATATTTCTCAAGAACTCTCTACGGCTCATTTCTCCGAAAAGCACCTTATTGGCATCCTCATTTTCCAAATCCATATTACGGTGGTAGCTTGCCGGTAATTGAGGCTCGCACGCTTCTTTAATAAGATTTACGATAAACACTATAATTCCAATAACTGTTAATACTGACATAATAATCTCTCCTTTTTGTCTTTTTTATTTTATTATAACACACTTAAACTTTTTTTGCAATAGCTTTATAGTAAATTTGTGAAACTTGTTGTCTTGATTTACCAACTATTTGTGCTATTTCCCCAAAGCTTTTGCCTTTTTCTCTTAATTCTTTTACCCTGTCAACCGTTCCGTCCGCAACTAACTTAGTATTATTTATATACGGGCGTTTATATTTTTCTTGATAAATGCTCAAATCTTATTTACCTCGCTGTCTTTAAGTATTTTCATTCTTGCTTCCAATGTCATAATTTCTACCAATTCATCATAACATTTTTTCCTGTTGATAGGAGTTGCAATTTCAAGCGGTATGGCGGATTTTACTCAAAAGCTTTTTGCAGATTTCGAAAAAAATGTTCCAAACTCTGTTTTTAATCTTTATACCTACATTTTTTCGGCAGTTTTTATATTTATTTTTATTATGCTGAAAAAAGTGGAAACAAAGCAGATAAAAAGCAAAATAAAAACATCATTTGTTTATATTTTTTTAATGGCAATGGGACTTTTTGTAAATTCTTTTTTCAAAGTGGAGGCTGCAAAATTTCTCGATGCGGTAAAGCTTTATCCCTTAAATCAAGGCTTGGCACTTGTTTTGGGAATGCTTATGGCACACATATTTTTTAAAGAAAGAATAAATATGAAATGTATTTTCGGAATACTTTTCGGACTTGTGGGAATGTGTATGATTAATATGGTTTAATTTCCGCTGTTCATACGTAAATAAAAGGGGGATTTCGCCCTTTTTTTATGTTATTGTGTTAAGATTTTAAATTGTATATGTATTTTTTGTTAAAGTCCTTGACTTTTTAAAAATTTGTATTATAATAAAATTGTAAACGATAAAATTCAAAGAAACAACAGAAAGAAGGGGGGTAAAAATGAACATAGCATTTTTTATAAGGCCTAAAAACGAAGTAAGCTTTCTCTATGACGACAACACCTTGAGACAAGGGCTGGAAAAAATGAGAAACCACGGTTATACGGCCGTTCCGGTAATTTCCCGTGAAGGAGAATACGTTGGAACAGTAAGCGAAGGAGACTTTTTGTGGAGCTTGATTGACGAAACAGATGATATTCACAACTATCGCATAAAAAATATGGAAAACGTTCCTTTAAAAGCGATAATGACGTCAGACAAATTTCCGCCCGTAAGAATTACATCTTCCGTTGAAGAACTTCTTACAAAATCCATGTCGCAAAATTTTGTTCCCGTTATTGATGACAGGGGTTATTTTATGGGAATTGTCACAAGACAAGACATTATCGGCTATTTTTACAAAAATATGGATATCTACGCAAGAAAAATAGTGTAAAATCTTGCAATAATAGAAAAAATGTGTTATACTTATTATTATAAAGGAAAAAAATAACTTTGTAAAATAAGGAGCATATAAAATATGAATGAACAAAAAACAAACAGAGTGATTTCCTTTAGCGTTATCACTCTTATTTTTATTATAATATTTTTCGGTCTTTTCAACCGTTTTTCCTATGAAAACAATTCGAAAAAAATTTATATGAGTGCAAATTACGACGATATTCTTTCTTACGATACCGACGTTTTGGAAAATTTGAAAGAATTAAAAAATGCAGGTGTGAATTTCGTAACTTTAAAACCGGTTATGCTTTCCGATTTGGAAAAAGAGAAAAAAGTCGATATTGTAACGTATTCATCTTTGAAAATAAATGTTGACGAAGGCTCAAAGGTAATTTATGAAGCTTTGGGAAACAAGGATTATCAAGATGACAGCATCGTTATTATTTCTTCCGATATTCCCACAACGGATTTTTTGAAAAATAACCTTTCGGAAAGATACAAAAACGTTACGGAAAAGCAAATTTACGAAAACGTAACAGTTTTCCTTGTTGACGGAAAAACAAAGGACGACGATCTTATTTTGGGCTATGATTCCACGGAACTTAAAAATGCAAAAGACAGCGGTATGAAAATAGCGTTGGAATACCCTTCATATACCTTTGAAAATGAGGAATACGGCGACTATTTTGCAAGCTACATTCTTTTAAACGACATAAAATTCATTGTTTACAGAGATTACGAAAAAGACAACAAAATAGAGCCCGACGAAGAATTTTTGAAAGAAATGTCAAAAGCAAAAGCATCGTTGGTGGTATTTGAAAACGAAAATCAAGTAAGAAACGAAGAGCCTTACGGTTATAAATATTGGAAAAAATCTTTTTCAGGCAGAATTTTAAGAGGCTTTAATATGGATAAAGCTGTGGAATACGACACCACAAAATACAGATACAGATATTATCAATGGTACAATTCCGCACTCGAAAGAAACACAACTTTTATAAACGTGAATATTTTAAAAAACAAGGATACAAACTTTGCCGACAACAAAAATCTGACTGTAAAAGCAGTTTCCGACTTTAAAAAATCCATGGAAAAGCAAGGATTTTCCTTTGAAGAAGATTATTTTTCACAAGAATATCCAAGCAATATGAAATTGTTTGCAATTTGCGGAGGTGCATTGCTTATTGCCCTTATTTTGCTTTACCTTGCACTTTTGCAAATTAAAATTCCCCATTTGGATATAATAGGCTGTTTCTGTGCAATCGTTGCCATACTTGTAAGCTTTGCTTTTTATGATTATATAACAAGATACTATGCGTGCTTACTTTCCATTCTTATTACAAGCATTTTCACGCTTATACTTTTTAAAATTATAAATTCACAACGAAAATACAAGCTTTGGGAAGCTTTGGGTTCATTTTTTGCCTTTGTTGTTTTCGGAAGTCTTGTTATAAGTGCCATGTTTGGCGATTTTGCCTTTTTTGTGGGAGAAAAATGGGTATTCGGCGTAAAATTAACACTTACCGTTCCGTTTTTAACAACAGCATACAACTACAACGTTGTATTTTTAAAGATAAAATCAATAAAGGAAATGTGGAAAAAATTAAAAGAGGAACTTAAAAAAATTCCACTTTACGCACTTATAACAGCAGGAGTTTTATGTATTTTTGTATTGGTGTATTTCCTTATAAGAACGGGAAAATCTTCACTTATTCTTCCATTTGAAGATATGATGCGAAAAAAACTTACAGATATTTTTGCAATCCGCCCCAGAACAAAGGAATTTTTAATAGGCTATCCGCTTTTTGCCTTATTCCTTTATTTTTCCGTTTTCAGAAAAAACAAAAAAGGTATGTTTTTATGCGGAATTTTGCAAACAATTTTGTTTACATCGGTTTTGAATACATTCAGCCATGCATTCACACGCTACCAAACAAGCTTTATGCGATTTTTAAACGGACTTTTCTTGGGAGTTTTAATAAGTGCCGTTATTATCGGAATAATCGAACTTATAATTTTCATTAAGAAAAAAACTTTGGAAAAAGGCGAAAAAGAAAAGGAAGAAAAACAGATAAAAAC
>CAYPIJ010000136.1:0-5139 GCA_964410755.1 uncultured Oscillospiraceae bacterium
AGGAAGAAAAAAAAAGAGGAATAACGCCATATCTTTTTAATAAATTAATGAAAATTTAGGCAACTTCGTTTTCCTTTTTCTCTTTAATCTGATTAATAACTCTAGCCAGATTAGAGATAGGAGCTTTCATGCTGCCAAATGCTTTTGCAAGCATTTCTTCTTTAGACGGCAATTTAGAAATTTTAGTAATTTCAGCAACGTCTATAACTCTGCCATCGATAAAGCCTGTTTTAATTGTGAGCTTGTCTGCGTTTTTGTCCAAGAACTCACCGATAACTCTTGAAGGAGCAACAGGATCTTCGTTACAGATAGCAATAGCTGAAGGACCTTCCAAGAAAGCGCTCATAGCTTCAATTTCAGTTCCTTTAATAGCAAAGTTCAAAAGAGTGTTTTTAACAACGCTGTATTCAACGCCTGCTTCTCTCATTGCTTTTCTCAATGCTGTATCTTCTTCAACAGTAATACCACGATAGTCAACCAATACACCGGACTGAGCGTTACTGAGTTTAACTTTCAACTCTTCAACAATGCCTTTTTTAGCTTCTAAAACCTTGTTACTTGGCATAACTCTTTACACCTCCATATAAATTTGTAAATAAAATGCTACTCCCTAAAGACACGAGAGTAGCATATAAAAAACAATTAATTAAATTCTTTCTATAAACTGTCCTCGATAGGCAAACTTTAAACCCTACGCTATGCACTTAGCACTCTTTCAAGCCCCTAACCATAGCCTCAGATACCTATTGTCTTTGGAACAACAAAAGTATTATATCATAAATGTGAACGTTTGTCAATACTTTTTTCAAAAAAATTCACATTTTTTTGTTTTTCTTTAAAATCGGCTTATTTTATATAGTCTAAAATTATTTTTCCGCATTCTTTACAGCCGATAAGTTTTTTGCCGTCGCTCATAATATCCGCAGTTCTGTAATCGGTATCGAGATAATCGGAAACCGCTTTTTCTATTGCGTTTGCTTCTTTTTCCATATCAAAGCTATAGCGAAGCATCATAGCAGCAGACAAAATTGTTCCCACAGGGTTAGCTTTATCCTGACCTGCAATATCGGGAGCAGAGCCATGAATAGGTTCATAAAGTCCGCAAGAAGTTGCACCCAAGCTTGAGGACGGAATCATTCCTATTGAACCGGTTATCATTGAAGCTTCATCTGATAATATATCCCCGAACATATTTTCCGTTACTATTACATCAAATTGAGACGGATTTTTAACAATTTGCATTGCACAATTGTCTACAAGCATATCGGAAAGCTCAACATCGGGATATTCCTCGGAAAGCTTATGCATTACTTTTTTCCACAAACGACTTGAATCCAAAACATTGCTTTTCTCAACGGAACAAAGCTTTTTATTTCTTTTTCTTGCCGTTTCAAAGCCTATTCTTCCTATTCTTTCAATTTCTTCTTCGCTATATGTTAAAATATCCGTAGCAACATTATTTTCGGTTTTATGTTCTCCAAAATAAATTCCCCCTATAAGCTCACGAACGATAATGAAATCTATCCCCTCATCAACAATACTTTTTTTCAAAGGCGAAGCATCTGCAAGCTGTTTCCAAATTTTTGCAGGTCTGTTGTTGCTGTAAACTTCCATACCTGCTCTAAGCTTAAGCAAGCCTTTTTCGGGACGGAGTTCCCCGGGAACATCATTCCATTTGTTGCCTCCAACAGCCCCCAAAAGAACGCTGTCGGACTTCAAACATTTTTCAAGCTCACTTTTAGGCAAAGGCTCACCGTATTTATCAATGGCACAACCACCCATATCAACATCTGTATAATTAAAAGTATGCCCGTAAATTTCGCCTATTTTATCAAGCACTTTTATTGCTTCGTTTACAATTTCGGGACCAATTCCGTCACCACGAATTACCGCAATATTTTTATTCATTATTTTCGCCTTCTTTCAAAGATTTAAGTAAGCCACCGCATTTTATAATGTTTTGAATAAAAGGCGGAAAAGGTTGTGCTTCATAAGTTTTACTCGTTGTTATATTTGTAATGATACCGGTATCAAAATCCACCTTAACCTCGTCGTTTGCCTGTATTTCTTCCGCAGCTTCTTCACATTCCAAAATAGGTAAACCTATATTTATTGCATTACGATAAAAAATTCTTGCAAAGCTTTTTGCTATAACGCAACCTGTACCGCAAGTTTTTATAACCAAAGGTGCGTGTTCACGAGAAGAACCGCAACCGAAATTCCAACCTGCAACCATAACGTCGCCTTTTTCAACTTTTTTCACAAATTCCGTGTCAATATCTTCCATGCAATGAAGTGAAAGCTCCTTTGCATCCGGGGTATTGAGGTAACGTGCCGGAATAATAACGTCCGTGTCAACATTATCGGGATATTTGAAAACTTTTCCTTGTGTGTTCATTTACTTTTCCTCCTTGTATTCTGCAATAAATCCGTTTATTGCGGTTTGTGCCGCCGTATGTGGAGATGCAAGATAAACCTCGCTGTCTATATGTCCCATTCTCCCCACAAAATTTCGATTTGTTGTGGCAAGACATTTTTCATTTGCAGCCAAAATCCCCATATATCCTCCGAGACAAGGTCCGCAAGTCGGAGTTGAAACAATAGCTCCCGCATCAATAAAAGCAGTAACATAACCTTTTTCAACACATTCGCGATAAATTTGCATTGTTCCCGGTATTATAATACAACGAATACCATCGGCAACCTTTTTACCCTTTAAAATTTTGTATGCCGCTTCCATGTCTTCCATTCTTCCGTTTGTGCAAGAACCGATAACAACCTGATCTACCTTTATATGGCGAAGTTCACTTGCGGGGTGAGTATTTTCGGGAAGATGAGGGCAAGCAACGGTTGGAACAATTTTTGAAAGATCAATATCAATTGTTTTTTCATAAACTGCATCATCGTCAGCCTTATAAACAACAGGTTTTCTTTCGCTTCGACCGTCCAAATATTTCATTGTAACATCATCAACAGGGAAAATACCGTTTTTAGCACCTGCTTCAATCGCCATATTGCATATACAAAGTCTATCGTCCATAGAAAGATTTTTCACACCTTCTCCCATAAATTCCATACTTTTGTACAAAGCACCGTCAACACCTATCATACCGATAATTGTAAGAATTACATCTTTACCGCTACAATTATTGGGCAATTTACCGCTTAAATTGAATTTAATTGCAGAGGGAACTTTAAACCAAGCCATTCCCGTTGCCATACCTGCAGCCATATCCGTTGAGCCGACACCGGTTGAAAAAGCACCCAAAGCACCGTAAGTACAAGTGTGACTGTCAGCACCGATAATGCAATCACCTGCCGTTACAACACCTTGTTCAGGAAGAAGTGCGTGTTCAATTCCCATTTTCCCCACGTCGTAAAAATGGCTTACGCAATGTTCACAAGCAAATTCACGACAAGTTTTCGACTGTTCAGCCGCTTTTATATCCTTGTTCGGTACAAAGTGATCAAGAACAATTGCCACTCTGTCCTTATCGAAAACAGAATCAAAGCCTGCTTTTTTAAATTCATTTACCGCTACCGGTGTTGTAATATCGTTTCCCAAAACAATATCAAGCTTAGCGTTAATCAATTGTCCCGCAACAATCCGTTCAAGACCGGCATGGTTGGCAAGGATTTTTTGTGTCATAGTCATTCCCATTTTTAATTTCCTCCCTTTGTCATATTATAAAATGCACTCAAAAGTGCTTTTGTACTTGCTGTAATAACGTCGGTATCTGTACCTGCACCCCAAAAAAGCTCTCCATTTTCACGTTCAAGACCTATGTAAGATGCGGCAACACTTTGTGAGCCCTCACCTTGCATACTGTGCTGTGTAAATACCTGCAATGTATAATTTTCTCCGGTGAACTCGCAAAGTGCATTGTTTACGGCACTGAGAGTACCATTACCCTCTGCTTCAAACTCCGTTTCTTCACCATCTTTTTTAAATGTTATATTAATTTTAACAGCATCATTTTCTCTTATAAAGTCAAAATCGGCAACTTCGATTCCACTGTCAAGATTTAAGTAATTATCCGTAAATATATCAAGAATTTCGTCAGATTTAAGCTCCTTATGAGCATGGTCGGAAATATTCTTGCACATATAGCTGAAATGTTCACGCATTTTTGCCGGCAAATTATATCCGTAAGTTTGTTCAAGCAAATAACCTATACCGCCTTTTCCCGATTGAGAATTTACACGGATAACATCGGCATCGTAAGTTCTGCCTATATCTTTCGGGTCAATGGGAATATAAGGAACTGTCCATTCATGAAGCTTGTTTTTCGTTCTGTATTTCATTCCCTTTGCAATAGCATCTTGATGTGAACCGGAAAAAGCGGCAAACACAAGAGCACCTGCATACGGAGCACGCTCCGGCACACGCATACGAGTGCAACGTTCATAAATTTCCGTAAGCTTATTCATATCCGAAAAGTTAAGTTTGGGGTCAACACCGTGTGAATACATATTCATTGCCAATGTAATAATATCCACGTTACCTGTTCTTTCACCATTACCGAACAGCGTTCCCTCAACACGGTCAGCTCCAGCCAAAAGTGCAAGCTCAGTGTCGGCAACACCTGTTCCTCTATCATTGTGGGGGTGAAGTGACAATGTAACAAATTCACGATATTTAAGATTTTCGCTCATATATTCAACTTGAGATGCATAAATGTGTGGTAAACTCATTTCCACGGTAACAGGCAAATTGATAATTACATTGTTGTTTTCGTTAGGTTCCAAAACGTCCAAAACAGCATTGCAAACCTCCAACGCATATTCAGGCTCTGTTCCCGTAAAAGATTCCGGTGAATATTCAAAACGAAAATTCCCTTCATACTCACTTGCAAGCTTTTTCACAAGCTTTGCACCGTCAACGGCAATTTGCTTAATTTCTTCTTTACTCTTTTTGAAAACCTGTTCACGTTGTGCTACACTCGTTGAATTGTAAAAGTGAATTATTGCACTTGGGGCACCTTTACAAGCTTCAAAGGTTTTTCTTATAATATGTTCACGACACTGCGTCAACACCTGAACGGTGACATCGTCGGGAACCATATTGTTGTCGATAAGAGTACGCAAAAATTCATATTCCGTTTCGCTTGCGGCAGGAAAACCCACCTCAATTTCCTT
>CAYPIJ010000137.1:0-5124 GCA_964410755.1 uncultured Oscillospiraceae bacterium
GGATGGGCATTTTTGGTATTTTGTTCGGTACTTCTTTTAACGGGAATTATGCCTACAATGGTTGTTGTGGGGCTTTGTCTTATTACATTTTTGTGTATGTTTTTTGACCTTAACTTTTCAAAAAAAATCAAAGAGCAAAAATTTCTTGTTACGGATTGTTTTGTAATGCTTTTCCTTTTGGCACTTATATATTCAAGACAAATTTCAAACGATGTGCAAAAAAACAAGATTTTTCTTGTCTATTTCGTTTTTGTTGCGTTCTATTTTGCCGTTAATTTCTTTATTTCAAATAAGGAAAGACTTTTTATGGCTTTAAAAGCTTTTGCTGTTTCAAGCGGTTTTGTTGCCCTTGTGGGAATGTTTCAATTTGTTACCGGCAGCTATAAAACAACAACTTGGACAGATACAAATATGTTTGAAGATATTCAGGGACGACTTGTGGCAACTTTTGAAAACCCAAATGTTTTCGGTGAATTTCTTCTTTTGGCAATTCCCATAACATTTGCAATGATAATTGTTTCAAAATCAAAGCTTTGGAAATTCTTTTTTTCTTGCATAGCGTTGGCATCTTGCGGTTGTATGATACTTACCTATTCAAGAGGCTGTTGGTTGGGACTTATTTTTGCTGTTGCGGTTATAATTTTGCTTTTGTTTCCGAAACTTATTTTACCGTTGTGCGTTGTTGCACCGTTTTCAATTTTTGTTATTCCGGAAACTATTATCGAAAGAATAACAAGTATTGGAAATATGAACGACGGTTCAACTGTTTTTAGAGTTTATATTTGGAGAGCAACCGTTGAAATGCTTAAAAAATATGGACTTTGCGGTATCGGTTTGGGAACGGATTGCTATGAAAAGTTTTATTCAAAATATGCTTACGATGCTGTTTTGGCACCACATTCACATAACACATTTTTACACGTTATGTGTGAATCGGGTCTTTTTGGACTTATAGTCTTTGTGCTTTTGCTTTTCTTTTTGATAAAACAGCTTTTTGTTGCTTTTTCAAAGACAAAAGACAAGGATATAAAAGTTGTTTCGGCTTGTTTGGTAGGCGGTTTTGGCGGACTTATGATACAAGGTATGTTTGATAACGTATTTTACAATTACAGAATGTATATGATATTTTTTGCGGTTTTAAGTTTGGCTTGTGCCGTATATAAGATTTACAAAAAGGAGGAAAATTCCATTGATTAAGGTTATACACGTTTTAAGTGATTCCAACATCGGCGGTGCCGGAACATTACTTGTAAATTATCTTAAAAATTTTGACAGAAATAAGTTTTTAATAAAAATTGTGCTTCCTAAAAACAGTCTTTTAATTCCCAGAATTGAAGCGTTGGGATATGAGGTTATTGAAATTTCGGGAAATCAAGATAAATCTTTCGACATAAAAGCTGTAAAAGAGCTGAAAAAGATATTTAAAAAGGAAAAGCCCGACATAGTTCATACCCACTCTTCCATGAGCGGAAAAATAGCTGCTTTTTTGTCGGGTGTGAAAACAAGAATGTACACTCGCCATTGTGCTTATGATCCGAAAAAATTTATGACGGTTTTTCCTTGCAAGCAGATAAACGGATTTGTAAACAATACACTTTCCACCCATATTATAGCGGTTGCAGAAGCTGCAAAGGAAAATCTTACGGATACGGGAGTTAGTGAAAAGAAAATTTCCGTTATAATAAACGGTGTTGATTCTTTAATACCGAAAAGTAATGCTGAAAAGCTTGCTATAAGAAAAAAATACAGCATAGATGAAAAAGATTTTGTTTTCGGAATTGTGGCAAGGCTGGAAAAAGTTAAAGGGCATGAATATTTTATTGAAGCAGCTTCAATGATTGCAAAAGAATATGATAATGTGAAATTTATTATTGCAGGTACGGGAAGTGAAGAAAAATCACTTAAAGAAAAAACGGAAAAGTTGGGACTTAGCGATAAAATCATTTTCACCGGCTTTGTTACGGACGTTTCAAGCATTTATTCAATTATGGATATGAATGTAAATTGTTCCTACGGAACGGAAACTTCATCACTTGCCTTAAGTGAAGCAATGAGCTTGGGTGTTCCTGCGATTGCAAGTATTTATGGCGGCAATCCCTATATGATAACAGACGGAGAAAACGGAATTTTGTGTGAAAAACAAAATTCAAAGGCACTTTACGAAAAAATGAAATATATTCTGGAAAATCCGACTGTACATGAAAAAATGAAGAAAACAGCAAGAGAACATTACGAAAAGAAATTCACGGCAAAAAAAATGACAGAGACTCTTGAAAAAATATATGAAGAACAATATGAAAGGAACACAAAAAAATGAAAAAAGCGTTAAAAATATTCATTGAAATTGTAATTATTGCCGTTGTTGCACTTGTTGCGGTATACGGTTACTCAAAAATCAATCCGTCTTTTTTGTCAAATGACAATCAAAAAGACGTTGAATTGACAATCGAATTCAAGCAATCACAAAAAGAGCTTTTGCAAAAGCTTGCACCGGGACAAAAGGTTTTTGAAAATACGCAAACAGCATATTTTGGTGAAATAACTTCGGTAGGCGATATTGAAAATGCAATTTTGCAGGTAAGCGATTACGAAAAAGGAAAATACATTGAAAAAGAAACAGAAGAATACGGCAGATGTACAATAGTCGTAAAAGGTCAAGCACAAGTGAGCGATACTGCCGTAAAATTCGGTAATGTTTCCGTAAAAATAGGTGCAAAATACGGCCTCGTTTTCGATGGTAACCTTGCCGACGGCAATATTATGAAAATCGAGATTCTCAATTAGAAAGGAGAAATAAAAATGGTGAAACCATTTTTGAAGTGTGCAGGCGGAAAAGGTCAGCTTTTAAAAGAAATTGAGAAATATTATCCTTTTGAAAACGGAAAAATTGTCAAATATGCAGAACCTTTTGTAGGCGGTGGTGCAGTTCTTTTTGATATTTTAAGCAAATATAACTTGAAAGAGATTTATATTAGCGACATAAATGCAGAACTTATCAATACTTATCGAATAATTCGTGACGATATTGATGTATTGATTGAAATGCTTTCCAAATTACAAAGTGATTTCATCCCAAAAAACACAGATGAACGCAAGGTATATTATATACAAAAGCGAAAACGTTTCAATGATTTAAAGGTAAATGGCAATGAAAATATCAATATTGAAAAAGCGTCTCTTATGATATTTTTGAATAAAACCTGTTTTAATGGGCTTTATCGGGTGAATAAAAAAGGACTTTTCAATGTTCCAATGGGGGCATATAAAAATCCGTTAATATGTGATGAAGAAAATTTACGTTCTGTATCGGAAAAGCTCCGGAATGTGAAAATTGTTTGTGGTGATTATAAGGAATCGTCTGATTTCATAGACGAAAATACTTTTGTATATTTCGATCCACCATACAGACCAATTACGGAAACATCAAGCTTTACAGCGTATACTGAGAATTTGTTTGACGATAAAAAGCAAATTGAACTTGCAGAGTTCGTAGAAGAAATGAATAAAAAAGGTGCAAAAGTGGTTGTGAGCAAAGATATATGGAGTGATGAATTATGAATTTGAATTTTGATTATAGTGTGATTGATAATTATCACTCCAATTCCCAAAAAGCAAGGGTTTTAACTGAAAAGTGGGTTGGTGATAATATGTTTTGTCCACGATGCGGAGAAACTCACATTAGTCATTTTGAAAATAATCGTCCAGTAGCGGATTTTTATTGTCCTAATTGTTATAGTGAATACGAATTAAAAAGTAAAAACGGGAATTTAGGACGTAAAATTAATGATGGTTCATACGAAACAATGATAGAACGTATAACAGGAAATAAAAATCCTGATTTTTTCTTTATGAGTTACTCTCAAAATGAGCTAATGGTTAGAGATTTTGTGTTTATTCCAAAGCACTTCTTTGTACCCGACATTATTGAAAAACGCAAACCGTTATCTCCGAGTGCAAGACGAGCCGGCTGGATTGGTTGCAATATTTTAATCGACAAAATTCCTAAACAAGGTAAAATTCAGATTGTATCGAATGAAAAAATTATAGATAAAAATGTCGTAATCAATAGAGTTAAAAAAAGCAAAAGATTTGAAGTAAAAAATATACAAAACCGTGGTTGGCTATTTGATGTTTTAAAATATGTAAACTGTATTAAAGAACCGTTATTTACATTAGATGACATATATAGATATGAACATGACTTGCAAATCATGTATCCACAAAATAACAATATAAGACCTAAAATCAGACAACAACTACAATTTTTAAGGGATAAAGGATTTATAGAATTTTTAGGAAATGGACATTATAAAAAGATTGGAGAATGAAAAAATATGAAAAAATTTGTCATAGCCATAGAAGAAACAGTTACTCAAAATTTTGATATTGAAGCTGAAAATGCGGAAAGTGCCATGAAAATAGTGGAGGAAAAATATCGAAATAGTGAGTTAGTATTGGAACCTGGTAATGTTTGCTTTAAACAAATGGCAGTTATGGAACCTAATGGAGAAGAAACAGAATGGATTGAATTTTAAAATACGATGCAAAATGGCGTGGGAATTGGTCACCATATATACCGAGAAACATAATACTCAGATATTCGCAAGAGGGTGACTTGATATTGGATCAATTTGCCGGAGGCGGAACAACATTGGTTGAGGCAAAGCTTTTAAATCGGGATATAATCGGTGTTGATATAAATGATGTTGCACTTGAGAGATGCCGAGAAAAGACGGATTTTGAATACGAAACGGCAAAGGGCAAAGTGTATATCAAAAAAGGTGATGCAAGAAATCTTGATTTTATTCCTGATGAGAGTATAGATTTAATTTGTACACATCCTCCTTATGCCAATATTATAAAATACAGTGATGGTATAGAAGGGGATTTATCACAATTAAAAATATCAGATTTTCTTGAAGAAATGAAAAAGGTTGCCTCTGAAAGTTATCGTGTTTTGAAAAAGGACAAATTTTGTGCTATTCTTATGGGAGACACAAGACAAAAAGGTTGTATGATTCCTATGTCGTTTGATGTGATGAAAATATTTGAAAATTCAGGGTTTAAGTTAAAAGAGCTTATTATAAAGGAGCAGCACAACTGCAGAGCAACGGGATATTGGAC
>CAYPIJ010000138.1:0-5085 GCA_964410755.1 uncultured Oscillospiraceae bacterium
TCCCCACAATGAAAACTTTGGATAAATAAAACAAAAAGATTAAAGCGGTTGGATTAATTTCTGACCGCTTTTTAATTAAATGGAGGGAATTTTATGAAAAAATACAAAAAATTAATTGCTGTTTTAATATTTTGCGTTCTTATTATCTGCTCATTTTTTGGCGGAAGATATTCAAAAGAACGGGAATACAAAGAAAAAAGATTGCAACAATGTCAAACGCTTATATCTTTCGCTATTGATAAAATAGATAACAAAGACCTTAGCGATCCCGGTGTAATGAAAGCGCTAATCAGCAATATTTATGGTGCCTATGAGCTGTGCGATAACTCGAATTTGGCAAATGAATTACATAATTTGTGGAATGAACTTATTTTTGAAAGTGAAAATAACCTCAACATAACCAATACCACTAAAAAAAATTTAGAAATTATTTTAGAAAAACTAAAAACCAACAATAATCAATAAAAATATTTTGAATATGACTATGTAGTTAAAAAATTCATTTCAAAATGACAAAAAATACTCAAACCTATTGACTTTTTTGAAAATATACAATATAATATGAATGCATAAAGATGAATGTATCAAATTTATCTTTTCTGCATAAAATGCTAACAGGGGTGTATCTCAGCCCTTAAATGAGAAAGTTATACAGTGAGCTTCTCTTGGCTCTAATCAAGAAAGTTAGAAGTGAGTGTTTCGCTACTCTCAAATGCGAGTGTAACAGAGGGCAAGCTTGCTTGCCCTTTTGTCATACAATGAGGAGAAAATCAAATGTATATAACCATAAAATAAGCAAAGGTAATTCGACAGGTCTTGCAAAAAGATGTAATGATTTTCTGCTTTTGGAACAACTATGCAAAAAGTACAATAAATAAAGCAAAATATATTTCAAGCCCCCACATTAAAATGTGATGGCTTATTTATACAAACATTAATTTTTTTCAACAGATGTATACTTAATCATAATTGCGACGTGATGTTTCACGTTATCTCTCAATCTATCAATATCAACAATTTCGTTTTTCACACCGTCAACAATCGGTTTTGTATATGTATCGTCCTTTGTGCCGGGAGTAAGCCAGCAATTTCCCGCAGCCACAGCCTTTACAGGGTCGCAAGTTCTGTAGGAATCCCAATCGGTAACAATATATCCCGTAAATCCAAACTCCTCACGGAAAATTCCTTGCATAAGCTCCTCGTCCATACCCGTATAACAGTCGTTCATGGCATTATAAGCGGTCATAATACAGTCGGGCATTTCAACGCTCATTGCAACCTCAAAACATCTTGCGTAAATTTCTCTCAATGTTCTTTCATTCATAACGCTGTTTGTTCTGTACCTTGAAATTTCATTATTATTTGCAATAACGTGCTTCAAGCAAGCACCGATTTTATTATCTTGCAAGCCTTTCGCAAAATGTCCTGCCATAATTCCGCAAAGATACGGGTCCTCGGAAAAATATTCCGGGTGACGACCACAAAGAGGATTTCTGTGTATATTCATTCCCGGTGCTTCAATAATATGAATTTTTTCCTCATAAGCTTCCTGTGCAATAACTCTTCCCACAATGTAGCTCATTTCTCTGTTAAAGCTTGCACACACCATATTACTGCATGGAAAACCTGTTTTTCTCTTGTGCATTCTCAATGTCGTATTTCCGTCTGCCGTATAAAAATGTTTCATTTTGTATCTTTCATCGAAAAAACAGACCCTGCCACACCGTTTGCATCAATAGCCCAAGCTTGTGCACATACACTCACTCTGGCAAGTTCCTCAACACTCATTTGGCACACAAAATCGTCAAGCAAATCGGGATTTTTTTCAACATCTTCGTAATAGATAATATCACCGTGATATTCTTCTGTTTTCGGAACTTCAAAACGCTTTCTTTTTGTTTCCGAAAAATCAAAGGCACTATTTTCAACGTCAAAAAATGTATTTTCACCTGTTATTACGCCTTTTTCCGAAAATTTCGACAATTCTCTTATCTTCTTTTTCGGAGAACAGTAATTATGCAATTTTTGAATAATTTTGTCTTCATTCAACGTAAATGAATAAATTTGTGTCAATTCATTAACATTTTCGCCCATAAATATTTTGTATGTGCCTTTTTCCATAATCGTGCAAGCCGTTTCTTCGCAAAATGAAGACAACTCACGGTCATAAGCAACAATTTCCAAAATTTCCTTTTCGCCTTTTTCCAAAAGCTTTGTTTTTTCAAAACCGATAAGCTTATGGGCGCATTTTTCCAATTTTCCGTCAGGCTCGCTTCCGTAAATCTGCACAACCTGTTTTCCCGAACATTCGCCCACGTTTTCCACTTTAACCTTTACTTTCAAAAGTCCGTTTTCGTAGCTTGCCGACAAAAATTCCTGCTTAAAAGATGTATACGACAAGCCATGTCCGAACGGATATGCAACGGGAACGCTAAATGCATCGAAATATTTATATCCAACATATATCCCCTCTTCATAGGCGTTTACAATAAGCGGATTTTGTTTTCCCTCCGGAATATCACTGTTCAAAACATAATTTTTTGCAGAGGGATAATCCCAATAATCCAACGCCCAAGTATCGGGCAAATGTCCCGACGGTGTTACATCACCGGTTAAAATTTCCGCAAGCACCTGTCCTGCCGACTGTCCGCAGTAGCCATACCACAAAACCCCTTTTATGTTGTATTTTTCAACCCATTTCACATCTATGGGATAACCGACATTCAAAACGGCAACTGTATTTTCAAACACACTGCTTACGTCCGCAATAAGCTTTTCTTCCTCGTCTGTAAGGTAATATCCGCCTTTATTTGGGTTGTTGTCGGTATCTTCTTTTGAACCTCTTCCAATTGTAATAACAGCAACATCGCTGTAATTTTTTGCTTTTTCAATTTCTTCTTTGCTGGGATTGTAGTTGAATGTTTCACCTGCAAAAAACTCCACAAGCTCGGGGTTTAACGAAAAATTACCATATTCTGTCAAGCCGTCGAAAAAACCGATGCTGTATTTTGGGTTAATGCAACCTGCCCCACCCGACATATTGTAAAATCTGTAATATGCATCACCGAAAACATTGATTTTTTTGTTTTTAATGGGCAAAACCTTGTTATCGTTTTTCAAAAGAACAGCACTCTCACGAGCGGTAACAACAGTCATTTCGTTGTGTTCCCTGTCTTTTTCTTCGCCTTTTGACTGCGGAATACAATTGATAACGGTATCCACCGCTTCCATTTTTTCACCGCTTTTTGTTTCAAAGTCGGATATTGTTATTGTATAGCTTTCTCCCGGAACAAAGTGAAGCTTTCTTATATCCACGGCAACAAGCCAAGGATTCCAACCGAAGCTTTTTCTAAGGTATAAAAACGGAACTTCTTTTCCGTTTACAGTCACCTTTCCCCTTTTTTCCGACATATCGTAAGGCTCGAAATTGTTTTCCTGTGTTTGTGTAAAATACCAAACATAATGCCCCTCCAACTCTTGCGGAAAAGAAAAATTGTTGTACCCGTAAATATTGTTTATATCATGGTCGAATGTTCTTGCTCCGTAAATATGAAGCCCCAACTCCTTATTTGTCATAGTTTTTTCTCCTATTGTTTTTTTTAATTATTTATTTTAAGTGTTTTTTACTTTTTTAAAATCTGCATTAAGCTTAAGAATTTTTCCTTTTTTTCTTTTTATGATTTTTTCTTAAATTTAACATAGATTTTTTGGTGTTCTGCCTTGCGAATTTTCGCAAGGCAGAATAAACCAATGTTGTTTTTAAAGACTAAGGTCTTATAAAGCTTGTTAAAGGTTTTATATTATTTTCTTTATCCAAAATCATAAGCTTAATATCTTTGATTGTTGATACATCAATATTTTCAACCTTTAAAGTTCCGTCATTTTCACCGTATTGAACGCCGATAAGCTTTCCGCCCTCACCATATACAGCCAAAACAGCAGTAGCATCTATTTTATTGTATTTAATGTTACTTACTGTTACGGAAGTTTCGCCGATTGCAAAGTCATAGTCAACTTCTTTTTCATTTCCTACAACTACAAGCTTATAAGCACGAATATTGTCAATATATGCGGAATGTGCGTTACCACCATCGTACCACGTTGTCGCTCTTACAGAGAAACCACCTTTTTTATTTACCAAATCCCCTGTTAATTTTGCACTTGATGTATAGAATGGTGCAGTAGTACTGTTAGCTGAAATTGAAGAATATACATGTTTTCCGAATACGGAAGCTGAATATGTTGTTACTGCATTATCAATGCCACTCATACTACCTTTTACATTTGCATTTATTTCATTAATATCTTTATCATTAGCTGAATTTTCTTTAAGCTGTCTGATTATTGTATTATCATTACTTTTGTCAGAAGTTACAGCCAAGTCTGTATTGTATGTTTTCAACATATTATTTCTCAAAGTCCAGCTTGCTGATGGCAATGATTTATAGTAGAAGCAAACTTCCAACTCCTGTTTTGGTATTTCATTTTCCGATATTCCTTCTCTTGAAATAGTATCGTCATATTCAAATTCAACTGTATAATCTTTCCAATAATCTTTTACTTCATTGTTTACATCCAAGAAAGCCGATGGGTCAATTTGATGTCCGTAACAAGAATTATTTTCTCTTGTTATTTTACCGTTTGTATATTTAACATGATTTGTATTTGGTAATTTTTTCTGTGAATAATTCACATTTGCGAAATCTTCAAAGAAAAGCTGGTCGAATTTTACATTGTATGAAATTGTGTTTTCTTTAGCTGCACCATAGTTGATTTTAACAACATATTCTTTTTCCAAATCCAAAGGTGAAGCAACGCTTACTTCAAGAGATTTGTCTGTTGCGGAATATGAAGATGTTGTATTAACAGGTGTTGTTGCATCTTTTTCTGTGATTGTTGCTTCTGCATCTATAACATCGTTTGCAAACTGTGCAAGAACAATGTTTTTGTTTCCGTAGAGTTCTGCTTTTTCGTTGTCACCATATGTTACATCAAATGTTGCCAATTTGTAAGCACGAATATTGTCGATGTATGTAACCTTATTGTCTCCACTATTTCCGTCTTTATCTGTATAAGATGTTGTTG
>CAYPIJ010000139.1:0-5062 GCA_964410755.1 uncultured Oscillospiraceae bacterium
ATATTATATGTATAACAACAAAATGAGGAAAAAAGCGAACTTTTATACCGTGAAGAACAAATATCTGTAAAAGCGGGAGAAATTGTTGGTAAGCTCTACGACAAAATACTTCAACAGTATAAAAATCCGGAAGACAAAAATTCTCTTCATAGTTTAAATATTTTGTGTGTTCGGCTTGTTTTTTGTCTATATGCTGAAGATGCAGGTATTTTTGGTAGCCATACCAAATTTCATGACTATATTCAACGTTTTGATGCTCGTGATGTTCGCCGTGCTTTGATTGATTTGTTTTCTGTGCTTAATACAAAGCCGGAAAACAAAGATGTTTATCTTGACGAACGTTTAGCGGAATTTCCCTATGTTAATGGTGGTTTGTTTGCTGATAATAATATAGAAATTCCAAATTTTACACAAGATATTTGCGATCTTTTATTGCATAACGCAAGTGAGGAGTTTGATTGGTCAGATATAAGCCCCACAATTTTCGGTGCAGTTTTTGAAAGTACATTAAACCCTGTTACACGTAGAGGTGACGGAATGCATTATACTTCAATAGAAAATATTCACAAAGTTATAGATCCACTGTTTCTTGACGAACTTTGGGAAGAATTTAGGGCAATTAAAGCTATAAAAGTACCTAAAATACGTAATGACAAAGGTGAAATATTTCGCTCGAAGTTGTCTAAATTAACATTTTTTGACCCAGCTTGCGGTTCAGGTAATTTTTTAACTGAAACATACATTTCTTTACGGCGTTTAGAAAATGAAGTTCTTAAACTTACTTCAGGCGAACAGATATTTATTAATACCGGTGATATTATAAAAGTTTCAATCGGACAATTTTTCGGAATAGAAATCAATGGTTTTGCTGTTACTGTTGCAAAACCGCACTTTGGATTGCAGAGTCGCAAATGATGAAGGAAACTGAAGAAATTATGAATACCAACATTAATTTTCTTCCACTAAAGTCATATACAAATATTGTTGAAGGTAACGCTTTGCGTATAAATTGGGAAAATGCAGTTCCTAAAGAAAAACTTAATTATATTATGGGCAATCCTCCGTTTGTTGGTGGAATGATGGCAACAAAAGAGCAAAAAGAGGATATGATTTGCGCGATTGGAGATGTGAAAGGCGTTGGTGAATTGGATTATGTTTCCGCATGGTATTACAAAGCCACAAATTATATTCAAAACACAGATATTCAAGTTGCGTTTGTTTCTACCAATTCAATTTGTCAGGGACAACAAGCGGTTACGCTTTGGAAACCGCTTGTTGAAAAAGGCATTCGCATACAATTTGCTCATCGTAGCTTTATTTGGGATAGTGAGGCAAAGGTAAAAGCTCACGTACATTGTGTAATAGTTGGTTTTTCGTTTAAAGATAAATCAAAAAAAGTGTTGTATGATAGCGAATTGGTAAGATATGTGAAAAATATTAATTCGTACCTTGTTGAAGCGCCTAATATTTTTGTGGAAAGCAGAACAAATCCAATTTGTGATGTCCCTAAAATAAGGTTTGGAAGTATGCCACGAGATGGTGGCGGATTTATACTTTCTGATGAAGAAAAAGCAGAATTGTTAAAAAAAGAACCACTGTCTGAAAAATGGATACACCAATATCTTGGTGCACATGAATTTTTAAATAATAAATCTAGATGGTGCTTGTGGTTGGTAGGCGCAAATCCACATGAATTAAAACGATGTCCTACAGTTATGCGTAGAATTGAAAAAGTAAAAGATTTTCGCGCAAACAGTGTGGCTGCTGGAACAAGAAAATTTGCAGAAACACCTACGTTGTTCTGTCAGATTGCACAGCCTAATAGTGAATATATAGCAGTGCCAAAAACTTCTTCGGAAAAACGAAGATATATTCCAATTGGCTTTTTGCCAAGTACAGTTATTGCAAGTGACCTTTTATTTCTTATCCCTAATGCCACTCTGTACCACTTTGGAGTTCTTATGTCTAATGTTCATAATGCATGGATGAGAACGGTATGCGGAATATTAAAAAGCGATTACCGATATGCCAAAGACATTGTTTATAACAATTTTCCTTGGTGTGAACCGACAATTGAACAAAAAACAAAAATAAAATTTTAATATAAAAATACACAAATTTGAAAGGAATTTACATTATGACTAAACTTGTAGATTGGACAAAATTGGAAGAAAAGCCCTATGAAGAAATAATTCCCGTTGCAAGGGAAATTGCTACGGAGGGTGCTGTTCTTTTGAAAAACGAAAACGGAGTTTTGCCTGTAAAATCAGATGAAATTGTTTCTGTTTTCGGACGTACTCAAACAGATTACCATAAAAGCGGAACAGGTTCCGGAGGACTTGTAAACGTTGAATACGAAGTAAACATTTTGGAAGGCTTCAAAAACAACAAAAACATTAAAATTAATGAAGACCTTGTTAAGGTTTATGAAAAATTGCTTGCAGAATATCCTTATGATGCAGGAGACGGTTGGACTGTTCCTTGGTGTCAATATGAACCGGAAGTTCCGGAAGATGAAATAAAAAAAGCAAGAGAAAAATCGGAAAAAGCTATTATCGTTTTAAGCAGATCTGCCGGTGAAGCAAAGGATTGTGCCATTGAAAAAGGTAGCTGGTATCTTTCAAATGAGGAAGAAAGACTTTTAAAAAGCGTAACAAAATATTTTGACAAAACCGTTGTTCTTTTGAACATAGGAAACATAATGGATATGAGTTGGATTGAACAATACAACATAAAATCCGTTATGATAATTTGGCAAGGCGGACAAGAGGGAGGAAATGCCGTTGCAGACCTTGTGAGCGGTGACGTTACTCCATCAGGTAAGCTTACAGACACAATTGCGGATTCAATTGTTACAAATCCCACAACTGCAAACTTCGGAAGTGGCGTAAGAAATTACTACCAGGAAGATATTTACGTTGGTTACAGATATTACGAAACATTTTTCCCAAATCAAGTACTCTATTCGTTCGGTTTCGGACTTTCGTATACTGAATTTAAGCTTAAAAACCAAAGTGCGAAGGTTGAAGACGGAAAAATTGTTGTTTCGGTAACAGTTGAAAACGTTGGAAATTACAAAGGTAAGGAAATTGTTCAGGTTTACCATTCCGCACCTCAAGGAGAACTTGGAAAACCTGTTCGTACTCTTTGTGGATTTAAAAAGACAAAACTTTTGAACCCCGGCGAAGAAGAAACTTTGGAAATTGAATTTCCAATTGACATTATGGCATCTTATGATGACAGCGGTGTAACAGGCTTTAAATCAGCTTACGTTTTGGAAAAAGGCGCATACAACATTTATGTCGGAAATTCCGTAAGAAACACATCTTTTGTTTACAGCCATGAAGTAGGCGATACAAAAGTAACTAAACAGCTTACGGAAGCTTTGGCTCCAACGGAAAGCTTTTACATTTTCCACCCCGTTATGAGAAACGGAAAATTTGCAATCGGTTACAGAAAAAATGCAACACGTACAACCGATTATAAAGCAAGGATTAAGTCTGAATTGCCGAAAGAAATTGCTTTTACGGGCGATAAAGGAATTAAACTTGCAGATGTTAAAAACGGCAAAAACACAATGGAAGAATTTGTTGCTCAAATGACTGATGAAGATTTGAGAACTATGGCAAAAGGTGAAGGTATGAATTCACCAAAGGTTCGTCCCGGCAGTACCGGTGCAATCGGCGGTTCCACAGAATCGCTTAACAACCTCGGTGTTCCACTTATCGACGTTCACGATGGTCCGTCAGGTCTTAGAATTGACAGCGGAGAAAAAGCAACAAGCATTCCAAACGGTGCTTGCATTGCAGCTTCTTGGAATGAAGAATTAACGCAAACTCTTTACACACTTTTGAGTGTTGAACTTTGTACTCACAGAATTGATTCCCTTTTGGGCCCCGGTATCAATATCCACCGTTCACCTTTAAACGGCAGAAACTTTGAATATTTTTCGGAAGACCCATTTTTAACGGGAAAAATTGCGGCAAGCTGTGTAAGAGGTATGGCAACATACGGAAATTCCGCAACAATTAAGCATTTTTGTGCAAATTCACAGGAACACAGCCGTTTGAACTGCGATTCAGTGATGTCTGAAAGAGCTTTAAGAGAAATATATTTGCGTGGATTTGAAATTGCCGTAAAAGAAGGCAATGCAACATCACTTATGACTGCTTATAACCTTATAAATGGAGAGCTTTGTTGTAGAAGTTATGACCTTAACACAACCATTTTGAAAAATGAATGGGGTTACAAAGGCTTTGTTATGTCCGACTGGTGGCCTTCATTGGCAGACGAAACAGGCAAACTTCACCTTTCCGATATGGTTGAAGCACAAAATGATGTATTTATGCTTGTTCCCGATGCGTTAAATCATAATGACGATTTAAAAGAGTCTTTGGAAAATGGCAAAATCACACGTGGACAGCTTCAAAGAAACGCAATCAATATGCTCACCTACATTATGAACAGCCACACTATGGAAAGATTTGTAAAATTTGGTGGCAAATTGGAAAAATCATTGGCGGAAGATATCGATAATCTTGTTGATGTTTGCACTCTTGAAAACATCGGAAACGACAAAGAAATAGATTTGAAAATCGAAAAAACGGGAAAACATCTTTTCGTTGTTGAATATTCTTCAAAAGAAGATGAACTTATGCAGATTACAGCAAATATTTCCATTAACGGCACAAGTGCTTCAACAGTTACCGTTAGCGGTACAAATAATAAAAAAGCCGTTGTTATGCGTGACATCAGCGTAAGCTTAAAGGATTCAAAACTTAAATTTACATACCCCGAAAATATCTTGAAAATCGAAAAAGTTACATTAAAAATAACAAAATAATTTTTACTTATATAAAAGGCAACCTTTTCACACTCTACGAATCGGTTGCCTTTCCCTTTTATCCGAAATATTATTTCAAATTTATATTTTCATTTTGATTTGTTTATTGTCATTTCGACTAAGGTTGCACCGCAACCGCATGGAGAAATCCCTGGTGTTTTACCTGTCATTTCGACCGAGTGTAACGAGCGGAGAAATCCCACATGTTTAATAGAGATG
>CAYPIJ010000140.1:0-4887 GCA_964410755.1 uncultured Oscillospiraceae bacterium
TAATTGTATAACAATATGTTTATTTAAAATAATATGTTTATATATAAATAATGAAAGGTAAGACAGAAAAATGGATTACGAAAAAAAGCCCTATATGACAATAGAAGAACGTAAGGCAATGAAAAAAGCACAGGAAAAAGAAGCAAAAAAACAACAAAAGCTTCTTGAAAAGCAAAGAAAGCTTGAAGAAAAAGAATTGAAAAAACAAAAAAAGTTGGAAAAAGATGAATTTGAAGAAGCTTTGAATATGCGTTTGGAAGAGGAAGAACCGAAAGAAACGGAAGAAATCACGGAAAACGAAAGCTTTGAAGAAGAAATTTCGGAAGAATCAGAAGAAAATGAAGAAACAGAAAACAAAAAAGAGAAAAAGAGAAAGCAAGGCAAAAAATATCTTGTTTTTCTTGTTGTTTTGTTTACACTTTTCTTTTCTTCCTTTGCGTTAACGGCATTTTACATTAAAAATGCAAACAATCTTGTTGTATCCGACCCAAATGAGGCAGATAGGGAAGAACTTTTGGCTGAAATTGAAGATTTGAAAGAACAGCTTGAACAAAGAGATGCGGAAATCGAAGAGCTTACACAGCAAAATTTCAACAGCTCTGCTCCGTCTTTTTCAGCTCCAGTAACAAAAACGGAGACAAATAAAAAAGATACTTCAATATCTTCAAATAAAACCACAACAAATAAGAATAATACAACAACCACAAACAAAAACAATACAACCACAAATAAAAATAATTCCACAACAACGAATAAAAACCACAATACTTCATCAACAGGAAGTAACAGCAACATTTCCGCAAATAATAACAACAATAATATAAATACAAGCACAAATAACTCAAGCAATACAAATACTTCCGGTAATTCAAATACAACAAACAGCAACACGTCTTCCAGTAATCATAACAATACATCAAGCTCAAACAAAAACGATACATCGTCAAGTTTGGGCAATACAACATCGGGAAGCAACGAAAATACCGGAACAACCACACAAACACCTTCAATAAGCGATAATGAAGAAGTTTTTGAATAAAAAAAGGATTTTATCTTTTGTTGTTTGTGTGTGCGTAATGTTTCTTTGTTCTTGCCAAAAAAAGCAAGAGGAAATAAACGGATTTGCAATGGATGCACCGTATAGTGTAAAAGCAATTTTTACCGATAACGTGCAAAAAGATAAAACAGAAAAAATAATTTCCGATTGTGACAGTTTTTTCGATGCTTATGACGAAAATTCTTTATTGTATAAGCTTAATAAAGAAAAAGAATTAACAGAAAACAACGAACTTTATACAATTATTAAGGAAACAAAAAAATATTGCGATGAAAGTTTTGATATAACAATAAGAAGTGTCAGCAAGCTTTGGGATTTCAACTCTGAAAATCCAAAAGTGCCACAAAAATCGAAAATAGAAAAAGCTTTAAACGGCGTTGATTTTAACAATATTGAAATAAAGGATAATTTGCTTGTACTTTTAAATGACAGCGAAATCGAGCTTGGTGCGGTGGCAAAAGGCTACTGCGGAGACAAGGTTTTTGAAAACTTAAAAGAAAATGAAAGTATCATTGATATTGGTGGTACGATTATTACTTCAAAAAAAGACGGAATAAACGTTGGAGTTAAAAATCCCGACGGTGACGGAATTTTGTGTAGCTTACATTTGGATTATGCTATGGGGATTTCAACTTCCGGCACTTATGAAAGAAGTTTTTTAAAAAACGGTAAGCTTTATCACCATATTTTAGATCCGAAAACAGGTTACAGTGTTGATAATAATTTGGTAAGTGTAACGGTAATTTCGGATAGTGCAATGAAAAGCGATATTCTTTCAACAAAATATTTTGTTAAAGGCTTAAATTGTGAAATTGAAGATAATGTAAGTGTAATATTTGTTACAAAAGACAAAAAAATCTATACAAAAGGAAATATAGATTTAAAAGATATAAATAACAATTACAAATTGATTGGTACAAATTGAAAGGGGTACTTTTAAAATGGAAAAATTTTATATAACAACGGCAATTGCCTACACATCGAGAAAACCGCATATAGGAAATACTTATGAAGTTGTTCTTACCGATGCGATTGCAAGATACAAAAGACAACAAGGCTATGATGTTTTCTTTTTGACGGGAACGGACGAGCACGGACAGAAAATTGAAGAATGCGCAAAAGAAATGGGCATTTCACCGAAAGAATATGTTGATAATGTTTCAGGTGAAATAAAGAAAATTTGGGATCTTATGAATGCAAGCTACGATAAATTTATTCGTACAACAGACGATTACCACGAAAAAACCGTTTCCGAAATTTTCAAGCAGTTATACGACCAAGGCGATATTTACAAAAGTGAATATGAAGGTCTTTATTGTGTTCCTTGCGAATCTTTCTTCACTCAAAGCCAGCTTGTTGACGGAAAATGTCCCGATTGTGGTAGAGAAGTGAAGAAAACAAAGGAAGAAGCTTATTTCTTTAAAATGTCGAAATATCAAGATAAGCTTATGAAACATATTGAAGAAAATCCAGAATTTATACAGCCGGAATCCAGAAAAAAAGAAATGGTAAACAATTTCTTAAAACCGGGACTTCAGGATTTGTGTGTTTCCCGTTCAACTTTTAAATGGGGAATTCCCGTTGAATTTGATACCAATCACGTTATTTATGTTTGGATTGATGCACTTTCCAACTACATTACCGCATTGGGCTACAATCAAGAGGACGACACTCTTTACAATAAATATTGGCCTGCCGATGTTCATATTATAGGAAAAGATATTTTAAGATTCCACACCATTTATTGGCCCATTATGCTTATGGCTCTCGGTCAGCCGTTGCCAAAACAGGTTTTCGGTCACCCATGGCTTTTAAGCGGAAACGACAAAATGTCGAAATCAAAGGGGAATGTTATGTATGCGGACGATTTGGTACGCCATTTCGGAGTTGACGGAGTACGTTACTATCTGCTTACGGAAATGCCTTATGCAAATGACGGCACAATCACATACGAAAATATTATCACTCGCTACAACAGCGACCTTGCCAATACTTTGGGAAATCTTGTAAACAGAACAATTGCAATGATAAATAAATATTTCGGTGAAATTCCTGCTCCAAACGGAGAAGAAGACTTGGATAAGGACCTTAAAAAATGTTTAAACGAAACACTTTTATCATATAAAGAAAAAATGAATGAATTTAAGACAAGTGATTCCTTGAACGTTATTTTTGAATTTATCAGCCGTTGTAATAAATACATTGACGAAACAATGCCCTGGGCGTTGGCAAAAGACGAAACCGGCAAAGAAAGACTTCAAACCGTTCTTTACAGCCTTATTGAATGTATAAGAATTATTGCCGTTATGTTAAAACCGTTCTTACCGCAAACAAGCGAAGAAATTTTCAGACAAATAAAATCAAACAACGAAAGCGAAGTATTTGGGCAGATCGAAAGCGGTGTTAAGCTTGATCCTCCCGTTGCTATGTTTATGAGAATAGACCCTGAAAAGAAATTGAAAGAAATTGAAGAAGAAATCGATGCTAAGAAAAAAGAGGAAGAAAAGCAAAATCAAGAGGACGTTTATGAGCCGCAAGGCGAAGAACGTTCAATTGACGATTTTGCAAAGCTGGATTTAAGAGTTGCAACCGTTTTGGAATGTGAGGAAGTGAAAAAATCCGATAAGCTTTTAAAATTCCGTCTTAAAGTGGGGAATGAAGAAAGAACAGTTGTTTCCGGAATTAAACAGCATTACAAACCTGAGGAATTGGTTGGAAAACAGGTTATTATGGTTTATAATTTGAAACCCATAAAATTAAAAGGTATCGAATCCAAAGGTATGATTCTTTGCGGTGAATTGGGCGATAATTTACAGCTTTTGAAGCCTTGGGGTGATATTAAAGACGGAGCAAAAATATATTAAAAGGAAGAAAAAATTTTATGGAAAAAAACAAAAAATGTATGCCTACCTCAATAGGTGGGCAGGCGGTAATTGAGGGAGTTATGATGCAAGGTCCTCAAAAAAGAGCTACTGCAGTAAGAAAATCAAACGGAGAAATTGTTATAAAGGAAACTCCGAATAATTCCTTTATTGCAAAGTATAAGCTTAATAAAATTCCGATTTTAAGAGGCTTTTTGGCATTTTTTGAATCTATGTTCACAGGTGTTTCTTGCCTTATGTTTTCGGCTAAGGAATGTGACATTGAGGACGAAGAACCCCTTTCACCTTTTGAACAGAAAATTATGGATAAATTCGGAGATAAACTTTTTGATGTAATAATGTATATTTCTGTTGCATTTTCCCTTATTTTGGGAGTTGGACTCTTTATGGTTTTGCCAAAACTTTTGATTGAATGGGTTTCAATGCCTTTCGGAAAACCGTTAAATGAGGGCGTTTCAACACTTATTGAGGGCTTGGTTAGAATGACGATATTCCTCTGCTACATAATTTTAATATCGAAAATGAAAGATATTCAACGAGTTTTTGAATATCACGGAGCAGAGCATAAAACGATTTTTACCTATGAATACGGTGAAGAACTTACAGTTGAAAACGTTAAAAAACAAATTCGTTTTCACCCCAGATGCGGAACAAGTTTTCTTGTTCTTGTAATGCTTGTCAGTGTGGTTGTATTCTTTATAATAGGTGCATTTACTGGTCCTACAACATCTATTTTGGAAAAAATACTTTGGAGAATTGTTATGTTGCCTGTTGTTGCAGGAATTTCTTACGAGCTTATTAAACTTGCGGGAAGAAAAACAAACAGACTTACAAAAATTATTTCAGCTCCCGGTGTTTGGCTTCAGCATTTTACCACAAGAGAGCCGGACGACAGCCAAATAGAAGTTGAGATTGCAGCTTTTAAGGGAGTAATGCCCGAAAATAAAG
>CAYPIJ010000141.1:0-4881 GCA_964410755.1 uncultured Oscillospiraceae bacterium
CAATTATACTTACAACACTTATGCTTTTTTCAACATCAATATTTGTTTTTGCACAAGAAGAAAGTTCTTCGGCTTCAGTTCGATTGGAAAATGATTGGGCATGGGAATACGTAAAAAAAGCCCAAAATGTGGGTATTACCGAAAAAGATAGAACTTATCAATATTTACGTAGTATAACAAGGGAAGAATTTTGCGAGCTTATTTACAATTACTGCAATATTGTAAATAACGAAGAAATATCAGAGAATGTCGAAAATAAATTTACCGATACGGATAATTCTCATATTGTTTTGTTAAATAAGCTCGGAATTATCAATGGAAAAAGTGAAACAACCTTTGTTCCCAATGATTTGTTGACAAGAGAGGAAGCCGCAACAATTATTTTCAGACTTATAAATGTTCTTCATTCTGATTGGGCAGCTCATGAGCTTTGGTTTGAATTTTCGGACAATAACGAAATTTCCGATTGGGCAATGGATAGTATTCAACGTATTTGCAATATGGGGATTATGAATGGTATGGGCGATGGTAAATTCGCACCGAAAAACAACCTTACAACAGAGCAGGCAATTGTTATGTTGGTAAGGGGTTATAACGGTTTTGTAAATAGCAATCAAAATGAAAATATGACTTTTACCGACAAATTAAACGCACAAATGCCGACGGATAAAAATTATATGTTTTCACCCTTTTCAATAAAGTCCGCACTTGTTCTTTGTGCCAACGGCGGAAAAGGTGACACAAAATCGGAAATTTTAAAAGTTGTGGGAATTGAAGACGAAAATGAATTTAACACACTTTCAAAAAATATGATTTCAAAATATTCCCAAACGGATACTTTAAGCTTAAATATTGCAAATTCAGTGTGGATAAATAAGGATAAAACAACGCAAAAATTCAGTAAAGATTTTAAAAATATTGTAAAGGAATTTTATAACGGAGACGTTGAAACCATCACTGAAAAAAATGCCATATCCGAGATAAATTCCTGGGTAAACGAAAAAACAAAAGGAAAAATCCCCACAATTGTAGAAAGCACGGAAAACTTTTGGGCTATGGCAATAAATGCCGTATACTTTAAAGGTGCATGGCAAAATGAATTTAGTGAATATTTAACAAAAAAAGACGAATTTACAAATGCGGACGGCACTAAATCACAAACAGATTTTATGAATAAATCTACTTGGTTTACTTACGCAAAAACAAATTCAGCCGAAATAGTGGAATTGCCCTATAAAAATAGAGTTGACAATTTTTCCGAAGGTGGCGATTACATAGACAGCGATGTTTATGATGACCTTGATGTCAGTATGTATTTTGTTTTGCCAAAGGATAACGTAAATGTTGAACAGGAGCTTAACGAAGCGTTAAATAATGAAGCTTTTGAAAGAAAATATATAGACTTGTCAATTCCGAAATTTAAAATAGAATATTCTCAAAATCTTAATGAAATTCTGAAAAATATAGGAATTTCAACAGCTTTCGACAATGAAAAAGCGGATTTTACAAAAATGTTTGATAGCGGTAATATGTGGCTTACCGATACTCTTCACAAAACGTATATTTCCGTTGACGAAAAGGGTACGGAAGCCGCAGCTGTAACAGCTGTGGGAATGGGCGGTTCGTCACTTCCGCCTGAGCCTGTGGAACTTAAATTCAACAACCCCTTTTATTTTGCAATAAGAGATAATATTACCAATGAAATTTTGTTTATGGGAAGATATGCTTTTGCGGAAGCAAAATAGGAAAATATTCTTTATAAATATGCGTTTTCTCACAATTTTTCTTAAAAAAGTTGACTAAAAAGAAAAAAAGTGTTATAATAAACGTGTAAATTATAGGAAAAGGAGAAAATAAAAAATGGGATTTTTAAAAGATAAAACAGTTATAATCACAGGTGCAGGTCGTGTTGTGCTTACAGACGGAAAATGCGGTTCAATCGGTTACGGTATTGCAACGGCTTATGCAAAAGAGGGTGCAAATATTGTTATAACAGGTAGAAATTTGCAAAAGCTTGAAGATGCAAAGGAAGAGCTTGAAAGACTTTACGGCATACAGGTTCTTTGCTTGCAGGCGGACATTGCCGCAGGAAATGACAACGAAAAAATCGTTAACGAAGTTGTACTAAAGACAGTTGAAAAATTCGGAAGAATAGATGTTTTGGTAAACAATGCACAGGCATCTGCATCGGGTGTTCCTTTGAGCGAACATACAACAGAGCAGTTTGACCTTGCTCTTTATTCCGGGCTTTATTCGGCATTTTACTATATGAAAGCTTGCCACGATGAGCTTAAAAAGACAAAAGGCGCAGTTATCAATTTTGCTTCCGGTGCCGGACTTTTCGGAAATTACGGACAGTGTGCTTATGCTGCCGCAAAAGAGGGAATAAGAGGTCTTACAAGAGTTGCGGCAACAGAATGGAGTAAGGACGAAATCACAGTAAACTGCATTTGTCCTCTTGCTTGGACAGCAAAGTTGGAACAATTTGAAAATCAATATCCCGATGCTTTTAAAGCAAACGTAAAAGTTCCCCCAATGGGACATTTTGCCGACCCCGAAGAAGAAATCGGTCGTGTATGCGTTCAGCTTGCATCAAGCGATTTTAAATACCTCACGGGAGAAACTTTAACTCTTGAGGGCGGACTTGGTTTAAGACCGTAATTTAACTAAAAAAATTTTATAAAATATCAAATAGCGATAATCTTTTTTTAGTGGATTATCGCTATTTTTTATGCTCTTTTTCCTTTTTTCTCTTTGTAGTTTGTATTGCCTAAAAAAACGATTATTTTTGATTGAATTTTTATATTAATTTTGATTTTTTCTCTTTTGTCTTTGGAAAATATAAACAAAAATTTCAATAAAATTATATTTCATTCCCATAAAGGTGTATATTTTAGTCCGCTTTTAGGAATTGTGGAAAAAGTGAATTTGTGGTAAAATAAATATGTATATATTAAGAAAGGGGAATTTTAATGAAAAAACAGAAAAAATTCAATCTAAAATCATCGGAAGGAGAACAAAAATGAACAGTAACAACACACTTGTAAAAAAGGACAGCTTTGCGGTAAGGCTTAAAAAAGATTTTCAAAGAAATATGTTTGCCTATCTTTTAATATTACCGGCAATAATTCTTGTATTTGTATTCAGCTATTTGCCGATTGGTGGCATAAAAATGGCATTTCAAGATTATGACATTTATTTTCCCGAGGGAAGCGCTTGGGTAGGTTTTGATAATTTTATTTCCATATTCAAAACACCAGGTCTTTTAAAAGCAATAGGAAATACTTTTTATTTGAGTATTTTGTCTTTGATAGTAGGATTTCCGGGAAGTATTATTTTTGCGATATTGCTTAATGAAGTAAAAAATATTCACTTTAAAAAAGTAACTCAAACATTGTCATATTTGCCCCACTTTTTATCGTGGATTTCCGTTATAGGTATAGCAAGCACATTGCTTTCAACTTACGGACCTCTTAACGATTTTGTTGAGCTTTTGGGTGGCGAGAGAATAATGTATTTGGCAGAACAAAAATATTTTGTACCGCTTTTGCTTATCCTCAGCGTTTGGAAAGGCTTGGGCTGGGGTTCAATCGTTTACCTTGCAGCTATTGCAGGTGTTGACCAAAGCTTGTATGAAGCAGTAAAGATTGACGGTGGTGGAAAATGGTGTCAGATTTGGCATATTACACTTCCAAGTATAAGACCTACAATCGTAATTATGCTTATATGGCAGTTGGGCGGTCTTTTCAACAGTAACTTTGAACTTGTTTACGGTTTGCAAAATTCATTTATCGATTTTGAAGTTATGAGTACAATAATTTACAAACGTGGTATCGAAGGCGGAGAATATTCAATGTCAACTGCATTGGGCGTGTTCCAGGATGTAGTCAATTTGGTACTTATTGTGGTTTCCAACTATTTTGCGAAAAAAGTTTCGGAAACAAGCTTGTTTTAATGTAAGGAGGAGGTTAAACAATGAAAATAAAAGAAAGTACAGGTTACAGAATTTTTACGGTTATAAATTACATACTGCTTGCTTTAATCGCTTTTGTTATGCTTTTCCCTTATTGGAATGTTGCAATTAAAGCTTTTAACGACGGAGCTGATTTGGCAAAAGGCGGAGTTACATTTTGGCCGAGAGTTTGGTCTTTGGAAAATTTTAAAGCTATTTTTGCCGATAACACATTTTTCCCATCTGTTGGAATTTCGGTTTTGAGAGTTGTTGTGGGAACACTCGTAAGCATTTTGGTTCAGTTTATGGCAGCTTACACCTTGACAAAAGAAAAGCTTATGCATAAAAAATGGATAACATTATTCTTTATGTTGCCTATGTTCATAAGTGCAGGTATGATTCCCCAATATGTGCTTTATTCCAAATTGGGACTTCTTAACAGCTTTTGGGTTTATATTCTTCCCGGTGCATTTAGCTTTTATAACACAATCATCATAAGAACATTTATGCAATCTACAATTCCGACAGCTTTGTATGAAGCGGCATATCTTGACGGAGCAACGGATATATATGTATTCTTTAAAATCGTTCTTCCTTTGTCACTTCCCGTTTTGGCAACCATTTCTCTTTGGTCAATGGTTGGACATTGGAACGACTGGACAACAACTTTGTATTACATAACAGACTCTTCATTGCATACAGTACAGTATAAGATGATGCAGGTTGTAAAAGAAACAGAAAATATTCAAAAAATGCAAGCCGCACTTTTGGCACAAGGTATCGGCAGTGCGGAAGATGTTGAAATTAACGTAACATCCGATTCTATCATTTCGGCACAAATCGTTCTTACAACTCTCCCAATAATCGCTGTATATCCTTTCTTGCAGAAATACTTTGTAAAAGGTGTTACTGTAGGTGCGGTAAAAGGT
>CAYPIJ010000142.1:0-4878 GCA_964410755.1 uncultured Oscillospiraceae bacterium
CACTTAATTATACTATTTATATGAGAAAAAATCAAGACAAAAATGAAAAAATATGCAAAAAAAATAATATTTTTTAAAAAACAGTGGAAATTTTTTTATTTATGTGTTATAATGAAACAGTGACGGTTGGAAATGGGGTGAAAAAAATTAACAGATTTTTTGTGAATGAAGAATTTGACGGAAATAAGGTTACTCTCTTGGGTGAAGAAGTGCATCACATAAGAAATGTGCTTAAAATGAAAGAGAAAGAAAAACTTATTTTAATAAAAAATAGCAAAGAATATGTTTTTTCTATTGACAAAATCGAAAAAAACAGTATAATATTAAGTATGGAAGATGAAATTTCGGAAAAAAAAGAAAACGATTTTTCCGTAACCTTGTTTCAGGGACTACCGAAAGGGGACAAGGCCGACTTTATTGTTGAAAAGGCTGTTGAAGCGGGAGCAGATGAAATTGTTCTTTTAAATACCAAAAGAAGTGTCGCACTTTTAAAAAAGGAAAACCTTGAAAAAAAAGAAGAACGATTTTCTAAAATCGCAAAATCTGCCGCTTGTCAGTCGGGACGACTTAAAATTCCCGTTGTAAGGTGTGCGTTAAAGCTTGAAGAACTTGATTTTTCAGACTTTGACTTGCTTATACTTTGCTATGAGGACGAGAAAAAAACAACCTTGAAGCAGGTACTTAAAAGTAATTCAAAAAAAGAAAAAATCGGCATTTTCATAGGACCGGAGGGTGGAATTGACGAAAGTGAGGTTGAAATCCTTTCAAATAAAGGATTTTTGTGTGCTTCATTGGGAAAACGCATTTTAAGATGTGAAACCGCAGGTCTTTATGCACTTGCACAATTGAATTACGAAATTAACGATTAAAATTATTTTTTTATACAGAGAGGAAACAAAAATGAAAAAAGAAATCACAAAATTAACAAAAGTTGAAAAAGAACACATCGAGAACAAGTTGCTTACCACCTTTGCAATTGCATTGGGTGCCATTATGGTGCTTTTGTACCTTATGAACTGGTTCCAGGGAAGTAAAGGCTTCCAAATTGCCGCAGAAGTTGTTGTTTACTTGTTTACAGTAGGATTTATCGGTCTTGCGGTATTTTGCAAAATGAAATCCAACAAGCTTAAAAAAGAGGGTATTGAAGCAAAAGCAAAAAAATTCAACAATTGGTTCATATTCTCAATTGTAGGTGCTGTTGTTTCGTTCCTTACTTACCCAAGCAGAATTTTGCAGCTTGTAAAACTCGGCTTTATCGATGATAAGGTTGTAAACGGTTTGAGACTTTTCGGACTTTATCCTTTGGCAACAAGACTTTTGATTTTTATTATTCTCATTGCTTTGTACACAATGGTGATGTTTGTTTATTGGGGCGTTTATATGCACAGAGCACACAAATCGTCACTTAACAAGGGTAAAAATAAATAATAGAAATCAATCTACAAAAAATTGAAAAGAGGAACTTAAAAATGCAGAATACAGAAAAAACAATGGAAGCGATTGTTGCGCTTTGTAAATCAAGAGGCTTTGTATATCCGGGAAGTGAAATTTACGGCGGACTTTCCAACACTTGGGACTACGGTCCTTTGGGCGTTGAATTTAAAAACAACGTAAAAAAAGCTTGGTGGAAAAAATTTGTTTATGAATCACAATACAATGTAGGTTTGGACGCAGCTATTCTTATGAATCCGAAGGTTTGGGTTGCAAGCGGTCATGTTGGCGGTTTTTCCGACCCTCTTATGGATTGTAAAGCTTGTAAAACACGTCACAGAGCAGACAAGCTTATTGAAGACACAGGTGTAAATCCAGCAGGTTGGTCAAATGAAAAAATGGCTGAATATATTAAGGAAAACAACATCGTTTGTCCCGACTGCGGTGCTTGCGATTTTACCGACATCAGAAAGTTTAACCTTATGTTTAAGACTTTCCAGGGTGTAACGGAAGATGCGAAAAACGAAATTTATTTAAGACCCGAAACGGCACAAGGTATTTTCGTAAACTTTAAATCAATTCAAAGAACAACAAGAAAGAAGCTTCCTTTCGGTGTTTGTCAGATTGGTAAATCTTTCAGAAACGAAATTACTCCCGGTAACTTTACATTCAGAACAAGAGAATTTGAACAAATGGAACTTGAATTTTTCTGCAAACCGGGAACTGATCTTGAATGGTTTAAATACTGGAAAGAATATTGCAAAAACTTCCTTTTGAATTTGGGAATAAAAGAAGAAAACTTGAGACTTCGTGACCATGAACAGGAAGAACTTTCCCACTATTCAAATGCAACAACCGACTTTGAATTTATGTTCCCCTTCGGTTGGGGCGAGCTTTGGGGAATTGCCGACAGAACTGATTTTGACCTTACACAACATCAAAATCACAGTGGGGAAAACCTTGAATATATCGACCCGGTTACAAATGAAAGATATGTTCCTTACGTTATCGAGCCATCTTTGGGTGCCGACCGTGTTGCACTTGCATTTTTGGTTGATGCTTACGACGAAGAAGAGGTAGGCGAAAACGACAAGAGAGTTGTTATGAGATTGCACCCGGCACTTGCACCTTTCAAATGTGCTGTTCTTCCTCTTTCCAAAAAGCTTTCCGAAAAAGCACAGGAGTTTTATCTTGAACTTTCAAAGAAATTCTGTTGCGATTATGACGAGGCAGGTTCAATCGGAAAAAGATACAGAAGAGAAGATGAAATCGGAACTCCGTTCTGCATAACTTACGATTTTGAAAGTGAAGAAGACAATTGTGTAACAGTTCGTTTCCGTGACAGCATGGAACAGATAAGAATGCCTATGGCAGATGTTGCATCTTACATTGAAAAAAGTTTGGAATTTTAATATATAGGCTACATATTTTGTGTTGCTGTAGGGCGGAGTTCCACTCCGCCCCGCTTTTTTCCTTTTTTTGATGCAATTATGGTGTATGCCATTTCGACTAAGGTTGCAATGCAACCTTAGTCGAAATGACAATTCAAACGAAAAAGGTAAAAAAACTAAAAAATTTTATGAAAAGAGGTAATAAAAAATGGCAGCAGTTGAAAAAAGAAAAAATGTTTTTGTTGCACTTCTTATAAATCACATTATGCTTGCGGTAATAGGTACTTTCATTGTTATGCCTATTTCGGGAATTGCAAGAACTGTGTTTGGAGTTGCAATCAGTATAATTTACTATATGACAGTTTATGATTATGCGCAAAAAGAAGCGGTTTATCATAAAAGACCGTATACTCCAATGACACCGGGATATAAATATCCTTTCTTTTACGGATTGATTTCTTTTATATATATTTTCATTCCGGTTGTCGGACTTTTGATTGCAGATACTATTCCCACAAGACTTTTTTATCTTGTTTGGGATTCCGTATTTTCCTATACAAGTCTTTATTCGTTGGGGGAAAATCTTTGTAAATTCGGCCCTTTGTCAGCTCTTGTTATAGCAGTTTTGAATTTCGGATTTTCATATCTTGGATATTACCACGGAATGAAAGACACATCTATTGCAAAAATTGTGAATAAATATTTGTATAAGGGAAAAGCCCCGAAAAGAAAGCGTAAATAATTAAAAAGGAAGATTACAAATGGAAAAAATATTAATGGCAAAATGCGGTGAGCTTGCACTTAAAGGGCTCAATCGCTCAAAATTTGAAAACAGACTTCTTTCCAATATAAAAAGAAAAATCAGAGAAGATTTGAAAGATATTTTTATTAGACAGTCTGCAATATATATCTATTTAAAAGACGATTCGGACGTCAGAGACGTTATGGAAAAGGTGAAAAAGGTTTTTGGCATAACATCTGTCAGCATAGTTTACAAAACCGAAAAGGATATGGATAAAATAAAAGAGCTTGCAATTGAAATTTTAAAGGGCAAGCTTGAATATCATACTTTTAAGGTTGAAGCAAAAAGAGCCGACAAAAAATTTCCTTTAAAATCTCCTGAAATATGCAGAGAAATGGGAGGTCACATTCTTACAAACATACAAAACATAAAGGTTGATGTGAAAAATCCCGATTATGTTGTTATGGTGGAAATCAGAGAAAATAACGCCTTTGTTTATTTCGATAAAGAGGAGTGTCATTGCGGACTTCCGACAGGAACAAGCGGAAAAGCAACACTTCTTTTGTCGGGTGGAATTGACAGTCCCGTTGCAGGATATATGATGGCAAAAAGAGGACTTGAGCTTAATGCTGTTCATTTTTATTCATATCCATATACATCGGAAAGAGCAAAGCAAAAGGTTATTTCTTTGGCAAAAATTCTTTCGGAATATGTTGGAAGCTACAAGGTTTATGTTGTTCCTTTCACGAAAATTCAGCTTGAAATTCAAGAAAAATGTCGTGAAGATATGCTTACCCTTGTTATGAGAAGATTTATGATGAAAATATCGGAAAAAATTGCTCAAAAAACAGGAAGTAAAGCACTTATAACAGGCGAAAGTTTGGGGCAGGTTGCAAGCCAGACAATAGACAGTCTCCATGTTACCAACAGTGCTGTGGATATGCCTGTTTTCCGTCCTCTTATCGGTATGGATAAAACGGAAATTACCACCATTTCACGAAAAATCGAGGCTTTTGAAACTTCAATTTTGCCTTATGAGGATTGTTGTACCGTGTTTACACCGAAGCACCCCAAAACAAAACCTGTTTTGCAGGAAGTAATCGATGAAGAAAACAAACTTGATTGGGAAGCTTTGATTGAAGAAGCGGTAAATGAGGTTGAAGTTATAAAATTGTAATATACAGGTTGTGGAAAACATTGGTTTTTCACAGCCTTTTTCGTTGAAAAACAAAAACAGCATAGGGCTTTTACAGGCTTTCTTTATGAATTTTGTGTTAAATCGATTGACAGCATATTTTTGTTGTGATATAATGA
>CAYPIJ010000143.1:0-4865 GCA_964410755.1 uncultured Oscillospiraceae bacterium
GTGTAAAAAACGCATTAAAATATTGACTTATTGTTTTTTATGTGATATAATTATAGAAAACAATCATCAAGAGGTAAAAAATTATGAAAATTATGAGCTTTAATACACAACATTGTATGAATTACATTACAAGAAAAATAGATTTTGATGTTATGGCTGAAGCCATTAAAAAATGTGTGCCCGATATTGTGGGGCTTAATGAAATGAGAGATGAAGGCACAGACCCGGAATATGAAAATCAAGTTGAAATACTTTCCGAGCTTACCGGACTTAAAAATCACTATTTTGCGGAAGCAATCGCCTTTGACGGAGTAAATCCTTATGGAAACGGACTTTTATCTAAATATGCAATTAAAAGTGCGGAAACAATAACAATTCCCGACCCAAATCCAAAAAAATATGACGGTTACTATGAAACTCGATGCATTTTAAAGGTAAAGCTTGAAAATGATGTAACGATTATGTCTGTTCATTTCGGACTTAACCCCGACGAAGCTGAAAATGCTGTGAAAACAATTTTGGAAAATGTTGAAAACGAAAAATGTATTCTTATGGGAGATTTCAACGTAACACCCGACAATGAAGTATTAAACCCAATAAGAGAAAAAATGAAAGACACGGCTTGTTGCTTTAAAGCACCGCTTTTAAGCTTCCCCTCCGATAAACCTGAAATGAAAATCGACTATATTTTCGTCTCACAGGACATTGAAATTATAAATGCCGACATACCGGAGATTATTGCTTCCGACCATAGACCTCATATTGCTGAAATTGAACTTTAATAATAGAAACAGATTGGAAATTATATAATAATGAAAAAAGAAGTAATCATTTTTGACAAAGACGGAACACTCATTGATTTTGACGCTTTTTGGGTGACCTTATCCGAATTGGCAATAAAAGATGTGTTGAAAAGCTTAAATGCAGAAGGTCTTAACATTGAAGAATTTTTAAATGCCATAGGAGTAGAAAACAAAATTTCCGACATAGACGGAATATTGTGCAAAGGCACTTACGAAGAGCTTGGAAACGCCGTTTGGGAAGTTTTAAAAAAACACAATTACAACGAAGACCCAAAAAAAGTGACAGATATGCTTTTAAAAGCGTTTAACAAAAATTCAAAATCGGATTATGTTGTACCTACCTGCGAAAATATAGTCGCTGTTTTAAAAGAACTGAAAGAAAGCGGAAGAAAGCTTATCGTTGTAACTACAGACAATCACGAAATTACAAATATGTGCCTTGAAAAATTGGGAATTAAAGATTTCTTTGAAGAAATTTTTGCCGATGACGGAAATACGCCTTTAAAACCAAATCCAAAATGTATATTGGATTATTGCGAAAAATACAACATTGAAAAAGACAAGGTTTTAATGGTTGGAGATACAATGACAGACGTAAATTTTGCAAAAAACGCAAATATATCTGTTATCGGAGTCGGAAAAAACAAAAAAAACAGAGAAAAGCTTTTGCCTTATGCAAATGCGGTAATAAAAGATATTTCTCAAATTTCAAGTGTGCTTGAGGAGGTCTAAAAAATGGTTACCGGAATTTTTGCGGGAATTATGTGGGCTTTGGAAACTGTTATAATTTCCTATGCCCTTTCAATGACACCTTTTGTTTCAACAGAACAAGGAATGTTTTTGGCACCTTTCGTAAGCACATTTTTCCACGACTTTTTTTCAGCCGTGTTTATGTGGATTTACAACGGAGTTAAAGGCAATTTTAAAGATGTTTTAAAAATATTCAAAACCAAAGATTTCAAATGGCTTGTGCTTGCTTCTTCAATAGGCGGTCCTGTGGGTATGACGGGGTATGTCCTTGCGGTAAGCTATATGGGAGCTTCGGTCGGTGCAATATCCAGTGCAATTTATCCTGCTATCGGCAGTGTTTTGGCATATATTTTTCTAAAAGAAAAAATCAAGGGCTATCAATGGATATTTTTGTTTTTCACCTTGCTTGGAGTTTTCGGAATAAGCTACTCCCCCATTTTGGAAGTTAAAAATTTTTGGCTCGGACTTATCGGAGCATTTATGTGTGCTTTCGGCTGGGGAACAGAGGGCGTTATTTTATCGAAATGCTTAAAAAGTGACGAAATAAAAAGCGAATACGCTTTACAGATACGTCAATCAACTTCCGCTTTGGTTTACGGAATTTTAATAATTCCAATTCTTAAAGGCTACACCTTTACCATAAGTCTTTTTGCAAAAGACAATATAACAGTACTTGCAACAATTTGTACAGCCTCGATTTGTGCAACGATTTCCTATTTGTTTTACTATAAAACAATAGCAAAAAAAGGGGTTGCAAAGGCTATGAGCTTAAACATTACATATACGGCTTGGGCGTTGGTATTTTCCGTTTTGCTCTTTAAAAATTTCGCTGTTTTAAACCCAATCACAATCCTTTGCGGTACTGTGGTGGTTGTATGCGGAATTTTAGCGGCTACAGACATAAACGCACTTTTTAAAAAAGAAAAAAATAACTGATTTTTAAAATCACAAAGAAAGGAATTTTAAAAAAAGATGAATATTATTGAGATATTAAAGGTTATATTTTTGGGAATAGTTGAGGGAATAACGGAATGGATTCCCATAAGCAGTACCGGTCATTTACTTTTGGTGGACGAATTTTTAAAATTGAATATGACACCGCAGTTTAAAGAAATGTTTTTCATTGTTATACAATTGGGAGCTATTCTTGCGGTAATACTGATATTTTGGGAAAAGATGTTCCCATTTCAATTTAAAGACAAAACACAACCGATAGTAAAAAAAGACATATTTTCTTTATGGTTCAAAGTTGTTGTTGCATGTATACCGGGAGCACTTGTTACAATCCCCTTTGACGACATAATCGAAGAACATTTACACACCCCCTTAGTAATTGCACTTGCACTTATAATTTACGGTATCGGTTTTATATTTATTGAAAACAAAAACAAAAATTCTGTGCCGAAAGTGAACGATTTAAGCGAAATTACATATAAAACTGCATTTTTAATAGGTCTCTTTCAAGTGCTTTCCATTATTCCGGGAACTTCACGTTCAGGTTCAACAATAATCGGAGCTTTGATTATAGGTGTTTCAAGAGTTGCAGCGGCAGAATTCACATTTTTCCTTGCAGTTCCCGTTATGCTCGGTTACAGCTTACTCAAAATTTTAAAATTCGGTTTTGTTTTCCAAACAGCAGAAATTATAATTTTGCTTATCGGTTCATTGGTTGCTTTTCTTGTTTCGGTTATCGTAATAAAATTTTTAATGAGCTATATAAAGAAGCACGATTTTAAATCTTTCGGAATTTACAGAATTGTTTTGGGTATCATTGTGCTTTTATACTTCACATTCGTAAAATAAAAATTAAAAAAATAAGACTGCAAATTTGTTTTTACAAGCTTGCAGTCATTTTTTAGCTTATTGCTTTTTCATTGTTAAAATTTTTCTTTCTTCACTGTATATATTAACGTTGTTTTCCTCAATACGAAGCTCCAAGCTCAAATTGTGGGGACAATCAAGAAATTTTATATACACCTTCAAAATTCCACCCTCACTGTAACAATGCGAAGCAAATCTTATTTCATTTTCCACGTTTTTTTCAACAAGAGCTAAAATTGTCGGTCTGAAATTTTTCATTCTGACAACGCTTTCGTTCCATTTATCAATTCCGAAAAACATATTTTGCATTTTTGTTCCGTCGGAAAAAGAAAATACAAGGTCGTCGTTTACCACACTTATTTTTGCGACGGTTATATCAAAATCGTTATTTTCACATAAATAAATGCCACTGTATTTTTCAAAAATCGTCTTATCACATTTTTTCACAGGATAATAGTCCTCTATAATTTTTTCACAGTCTATGTCACAGTCGGAAGAATCTGCTAAAATATTATTTGCAAATTCCGCAATCCAATCCATTTCCGCTTGCATATCATTTATAAACGCCTGAACGGCAACTACCATATTTGTTTTTGGTAATATGAGCATAACCTGCCCCAAAGCTCCGTCACCGCGATAACCTCCAAAGCTGTTGAGCCAAAATTGATAACCGTATCCGCAAGACCAATCACGAGTACCGTTTTCGCTGTTGTCGGAATGAAATTGAGAAGCTTCCTCAACCCATTTTTCCGATAATATTTGTTTTCCGTTCCAAACTCCCCTATTCAAAAACAAAAGACCCATTTTTGCTATATCGTCAACGTTTATGTAAAGCCCTATTGCGCCTTGGGATTTTCCGCTTTTATATGTATCCCATTTTTTAATGCTCATATCAAGGGATGCAAAAAGTCTTAAATATAAAAAATCGAAAACAGTCATACCTGTATATTTACTTACAATTTCCGATAAAATATATGTCGCTCCGTTGTTGTAGGCAAAATGAGTAAATGGTTCAAATTCTATATTTTTGGAAAGCATTTCCTTTAGCATATCCTCTGATCCGATTGAGTCTTCCAGAGGACTGCAATTATGTCCGCTGTTCATTGAAAGAAGGTGTTTAATCTTCAATTTATCAAGATTTTCACAATGATTTTTTTGAATTTTATCCGAAAATATATCGCAAATATAATCCTCAACCGTTATAACTCCGTCATCAACAAGCATTCCCACAGCAGTAGCGGTAAAGCTTTTTGAAAGTGAATAAACCTGCATATCGTCACTGCAGGAATATGGTTTTGGAGCGATTTTCACAAGCGTTTCTCCGTCCTTGATTATTTTCACCGTATGTATTTCCGTGTGACTGTTACGGTCGAAAAAATCCGCAACAGCCTTTTTGTTTACTTTTTCGTTTATGTAAATTTCACTTTTGTTAAGCATAAAAATTTTTCTCCGTAAAAAAACTATTTTTATAATACCATATTTATATAAAAA
>CAYPIJ010000144.1:0-4722 GCA_964410755.1 uncultured Oscillospiraceae bacterium
AAATCAGTTTGTCGGTAATTCCGGCACGTGGGTTCGAATCCCACCCCGTCCGCCATAGTAAAGAAAAACCGCTAAATATAGCGGTTTTTCTTTTACCTTACACGCTTTTTTTGAAGTTTTGCTATTTTTCTTTCTTCTCAAACTTCTTGGAATGCTTTTGTTTATACTTATCTCTAATAGCTGTTCTTGTTTCCGCCAAAGCTTCTTTCAAACGTAATTGTGTTTTTTCTTCATTGTAATTTTTCTTTACAACTTTTTCACGTTCGTTGTTTAAAGTTTTCATAAAGTTGTCAACAATTCAGTGTAAATATTTTGATTGTAAAAAATATCCACTCATACAACAAGCGGATATTTTTGTAAAACTGTATTTCATTTTTTTGAAGTTTTTGTAAATTCGTGATTTGGTGTATAACACAGTATTTCCAATACACCTCTATCCAAAATACCGATTATTCTCTTTGTTCCGTCCAATCTTAAAGAAAAAATCCTATCAACCTCTCCGTCCATATTCAAACGTTTTAACTCCGATAACCCTTCTTCCGATAACCCCGATATATCAATATTGTGGCTTCGGCTACCGGTTCCGTGTGATTTCGGAGTACTTTTTATTTCACCCCAAGTCAATGTTTGATAATCAATGAGCTTTGGTAATATGTTATTTTCCCATTCTTTCCAATTATCAACCGACAATGGATATGACGTAGCTTTCCAATTTCTATGAAAACGCCAACTTGCTTTAAGCTTATCATATTCGCCGGGGTCATTTAATTGGACGGTTTTTTTCTCTGTTTTTGGATTAAATTTCTGTTTTGTTTTTTTAATCTTTTTCAACGTTGTCACCTATTAGCTCATAAGACCGCCATAATAATCTTGCATATCGTCTTTTCCAATAATATTTTCGCAACGGTCTCCCGCCTTGCAACCTTGTCGGGCATTTTGCCACGGCAATTCACTGTGCGTTAAATCACTGAGCCATTGACCGCTTTTATCCCCCAAATCGTTTAAAACAGCGTCCATTGTTTCCTTTTCTTCGTCAGAAAAATCGCTGTCTGCAAACTCATTAAAATCTTTTGAAGAAATTAAAAATTTTCCTTTATGATGTTCAAATAACTGCGGACATACAGGGCCGTTTGCCCAAGCTTGAAAATCTTCCTCAAACAATGGTTTTCCGTCCCAAGCCAAAGACCACGCTTGACAGTAATATACAAGCTTTTGTAACTTCATTGTTGTTATATCTCCAAGTTTTTTTGTAACATAAAATGCAACATTAAACACATTAGCCATAATAAATACCTCCAACTTGTTCAATTAAACTCTCTTTCAATATTATTATAACAAATATTTTTCAAAATTGCAATACCCCATAAAAATATTTTTTATGGGGTATCCGTTTTTTACTGTGCTTTTGCTTTTTCAGCCTTTTCAACCTGTTTCGGATTTGTCTTTTTAATTTTTTCAAGCATTTTTTCTTTTGTTTCCTCATTTGCCATTGTGTAACATTTTTTAATCGCCTTAACCTTTTCACTATCGGTCATTTTGCTGTATTTCTTTTCTTGTCTGTCAAAAATGTACTTGTCCGCAAAAAGTTCTTCCAAAAGCTCATAGCTTCGTTGTCCTCGCAGTTTTTTAACTTCGGTATAGTCTTTTGCACTTATGTAATACTTAACCTTGTCCTCTGTATAGTTCTTTCCTTGAACCACAGGCAAAACATCAGCATCGTCTGTTCTTTCGTAAACCGCTTTAATCTCTTTGTCTATATCGGTGTAATTGGTAAACGAAATATAACCGGGAGATATGGTATTTTCAAATATTCTTTCCCATACATCGCCATATTTTTCCTCTCTGCCCCAAACATCAACAGACTTCTCATAAAGAAAATTTACCCACGGAATTTTACCCGCTGCCTGAGCAAAAAAATTATGTACGAATTTCGGCATTTTGCTATTTTCGTCATAGTAATAATAATTACGCTTGTTTTCGTCAATCATACGGCTTAACTGTCCTCCTAAGGTAGGAAGAGCTTGTGTAACATAGCTTTCAAGCACATCATAAAAAATTGCTGAAATTTTATCCTTTGTGCTGTATCCTGCCGTTTGTATAATGCTGTTTACTCCCGAAAATACAGTAAGCTCCGTAAGTGGTTCACCTAACGATGAAAGAGCATTTGCAACGTCTTTAAATTCAAGACCCTCATTTTCGGCAAAATCACAAAGATTTGCACCTATAAAAATAGATAAGTTGGCAGGTACAGCCCAGTCAATTGTATAGGAAGCCACATCACCGAAATTAAAAGAATAATTTTGTTCGCCCACCATTTTGTCAAACTCTTGTTCTTTTTTCGTGCGGTCTTCGGCACTGTTAATGAATTTCAGTTTTCTTAAGAAATATCCCAAAAGCACCAACATTGTTCCGGTCATTCCTTTTGCAATATCGTCTATTATGTCACTTGAAGAACAATAATCACCGTCTTTTGCTTTTTTTGCGGTTTTATATATTCCTTGAAGTATTCCTATAGGTGAATAATACACACCTTGCTTTGCAATGTTAAGGGGCGTTTTCTTAAATGGAACAGCACCTTCAAGTAAAGCATTTCCTATTTTTGCCGTAACCTTATTGCTGTTTTGCAAATTTCTTTGAAGTCTGTTCAAAGCTTCAGCCAAAACGTTTGAGTCTCTGTATGTTGCCTTTTGTGCTTCTCCGATTGCATACTCTCTTATGGCTTCCAGCTGTTCCTGTGTCATATTGTCAACGTCTATGTTTCTCGCTGTAATAATTCCTGCAAGGGCACTTTGATAATGTGCTTTCAAAAAGAAACCGTCTTCTTTTTCCAAAAAATCAAAGTTTTTAACTCTCAAAAATTCAAAAGTTTTTTCGAATTTAGACTTAAAAATAGTTCTTTTTTCCTCAATATCACTTGTAACGGCATATTTTGCATTCTCACCTTGTAAAATTTTCTGCATTTTCTTAAAATCTCTTTTTGCAAATTCTTTTGCTTTCTTCGACTTAAAAAGTGATACGGTTCTTTCTTCCGTTTTCAACTTTCCTGTCTTAGCCATACCGCTTTCAATTCCCAATTTCAAGAAATTTTTTGTTTTTACAGGTAAGTAAAACACAAGGTTACCTACAATATTTCTGATATGCGTTCTCGGATTTCCGAGCATAGCCAAATATCTCCAAGCATTCCATCTGTCCCCAATTGTTGACGGAATTTGGTCTGCTATGTTTTGACAAATTTCATCGTAATATTTATTACGTTTTGTTTCGTCCTTTTCTTTGTAGAATTTTTCCATTAAACTCTCGTCAAGCTGAATATCTTTAAATTTCTTTCCAAGCCTGTTTTTAAAATCTTCATTCATTCTTTGAACGGATTTTTCAAGATAATAAAGCTGTCCGTCCGGTGACATTTTTTTCAACATTCTTGCCGCCTGCAATGTTTGTCCCGCTCTTGTCGCCTCTGCCGAAAGGTCGGCGGCTATTTTCATTGCGTTGGTAAAATCCTTGTTTGTAACGCATTGATTGTGTAAAGCTCCATTCCCATTACAAAGGCTTCTTTTCCCATTTTCCTTTTGCGGTTGGCAATGATATCCCAGTTTTTCAGTGCGTCTTCAAAACCTCTTTCCCTAATTTCTGCAATTACTTCCTCATGAGCCTTTTTGTCTTGAATTACTTCGTGGGTCATTGTTCCGTCAAGTATGCTCTTTTCAAATTCGGATATTGCCTCATCCGGTGTTATTCCTGCTTCAAGCATTGTTCTTGCAAACTTACTTACTACCTTTTTGCCGTTTGTCTGTTTCGGAACGTTTATATCCCTTGCAGGTATTTCGCCTTTCTCTATTGCTCCGTATTTTTCAATGTACTGTCCCATTGTGCTGTTCCACTTCGTCAGTGCGTTTTCGGATTTCTCCGTTTCGTTCGGGTCAAAGGTAAGGGTGTAGCTTATTTTTGACGTATTCTCGTTACTTCTTCCAGAATTTCCGCCTGCGTGGCTTTCGGATTTTCCAACAGAAAGTCTATCATTGCTTCCGTGTGTTCCGGTTTCTTCAGCCCTGCCATTAAGAACGGTACTGCTTCTTTTTCTATTCCGTATTCGATTAGCCCCTGCATTAAAATTCTCTGTTCCTCTGTAAGTGCCATTTTCAATTTCACTCCTTACTGCGTTTATAATTTCTTCGTTTCCGACAATTTCAATTTTATCCGTAACGGTAAAATCGCCCAATGAATTGTTTTTGTAAATATAAAAATCGTTTGCTCCAAAAGCAAAATCAGTTTGCGGTATATTCTTTTCGCTAAGTCCCGCATTTTTCCTCATTATTTCGCTTGACAATGCGGAATACTCGCTTTTGCTAAGCTTAATTGATTTCCCTCTGTCAACAGCTCTTTCATATTCTGCTACGTTATATCTGTCAATAACCTTGCCCTCATAATGATATGATGTTACAACGTCTCCGTAGTCAACCGAAAATTCATTCATTCCGGCAAACACATCAGCAACAAATTCTTCCCAAACTTTATCAATGTTACCCTCATACAATTCGTAATAATCTCTATATCTTCCGTCAGAAAGCAACTGTTCTTCCGTAATGTCTCCCAATATGATCTCTTTCGCTTTTTGCATTTCGAGATTATCCCATTCGCTGTGAACAATTTCGTGTTCCAATAAAGCTTGCGGTGAATATTCTCCGTCATAACGTAGATAAATGTTTGTTTTTCCCTCAATCATTC
>CAYPIJ010000145.1:0-4711 GCA_964410755.1 uncultured Oscillospiraceae bacterium
AATATTTATAGGAATTTTTTTGGAGGTTTTTTATGATTTATTTGGTTGAAGATGACGAAAATATTCGCAAGCTTGTTTGCTATGCCTTAAAAAAAGATGGCTATGAGGCAAAGGGCTTTGAAAAACCGAGCGATTTTTGGAATGAAATTAAAAACGAAATTCCAAAGCTTATACTTTTGGATATTATGTTGCCGGAAGAGGACGGATATTCCGTTTTGACGAAATTGCAGGAAAATTCCAAATATAAAAACATTCCCATAATAGTTTTAAGTGCAAAGGGCAGTGAATTTGACAAGGTAACCGGGCTTGATATGGGTGCAGATGATTACATTTCAAAGCCCTTTGGAATGACTGAACTTGTTTCTCGTGTTCGTGCCGTTTTAAGAAGATATGAAAAAACAAAAGAGCATATTGAATATACGGTGGGAGATTTATATGTCAATCCCGAAAAGCATATTATTAAAGTTTGCGGTGAAGATATTGAGCTTTCCTTTAAAGAATATTCTCTTTTGTTATCGCTTTTGGAGGCAAAGGGGAATGTTGTTACAAGAGAAGCACTTCTTAACCGGGTTTGGGGCGAATTTTACGAAGAATCGAGAACGCTGGACGTACATATAAGAAAATTGAGAGTAAAATTGAAATCCGCAGGCAATTTAATTAAAACCATTAAAAATATCGGTTATAAATTGGAGGATTGCAAGAATGAGTGATAAAATATTTAAATCCGTGTTTTTTACTTCTCTTGCTGTTTTGGGAGTAAGCATAGTTTTGATTTTTAGTTTGCTTTTTAACTATTTTGAAGCTCAAATTTTTTCCGAGCTTGAAAACGAAGCACAATATATATCTTACGCCATTAAAGAAAACAGCGAAGATTTTTTGAAAAATTTTAAAAACGAAAACAAAAGAATAACGATTATATTGCAAAATGGCAAGGTTTTGGCAGATACAATGGCAGATGCCGAAAGCCTTAAAAATCATAAAGACAGAAAAGAAATTGTGGAAGCGTTAAAAAAAGGTGAGGGGAAAAGTGAACGCTTTTCGGAAACGCTGACCCAAAAAACAATGTATTATGCAATAAAGCTTGAAAACGGCAATATTTTACGAGTTTCAACAACGCAAAATTCCGTTGTTGCTGTTCTTATGGGACTTTTACAGCCCATTGCCATAATTATTGCCATAGCGCTTATAATATCCCTTTTCTTGTCCTACAGGGTGTCAAATTCAATAATAAAGCCCATAAATTCACTTGATTTGGAAAATCCGGAAAAAAATGTGACTTATGATGAGCTTACACCGCTTTTGAAAAAGCTTATGATTCAGAAAAAAACCATAAATAAGCAAATTGAAGAAGCAAAAAAGAGTAGGGAAGAGTTTAATCTTATATGTGAAAATATGAACGAGGGCTTTTTGGTGCTTGACAATAATTTAAAGGTTTTGTCCTACAATACATCTGCTTTAAATCTTTTGGGAATTGAGGACGTAAAAGACGATAATGTGCTTTCGTTTAACAAAACAAGAAATTTTCGTGAAGTTACACAAAAAGCTTTAAGTGGTGAAAGAGCGGAAAGCAACGCTTTGATAGACGGGAAAATTTACGATTTAATTGCCAATCCCGTATATGAAAAAGGGAAAACAATCGGTGCGGTAATTGTTATAATAGACATTACCGAAAGTGAAAAAAGGGAACAAATGAGACGAGAATTTACTTCAAATGTTTCCCATGAGTTGAAAACCCCCTTAACTTCCGTTTCGGGCTTTGCCGAAATGATGAAATCGGGGGGGATGAATGAAGAAACGGTTATTGATTTTTCAAAATCCATTTATGAAGAGGCGCAAAGGCTTATCGGTTTGGTAAACGACATTATGAAATTGTCGGAGCTTGACGAGGGTGTTGTTTTTCAAGATAAGGAAAATGTGGATTTATACGAGCTTTCAAAGGATATCGAAAGTAGGTTGAAAAACGTTTCCGAAAAGAAAAAAGTGTCAATTAATGTTTTCGGTAAATGCGGTGTCGTTTTTGGTGTCAGAAAAATTCTTGACGAAATGCTTTACAATCTTTGCGATAATGCAATAAAATACAACAAGGAAAACGGAAAAGTTGATGTTATTGTGGAAAATATGGCTGAAACTGTGAAATTAACGGTAAAAGACAGCGGAATAGGCATTCCGAAAGAAGATAGAGAACGAGTTTTTGAAAGATTTTACCGAGTTGACAAAAGTCGTTCCAAATCTGCCGGCGGTACAGGCTTGGGACTTGCAATAGTGAAGCACGGAGCTATGTATCACAATGCAAAAATCAGCCTTGAAAGTGCGGAAGATATAGGAACGACCGTAACTCTTATTTTTGAAAAATGCAATCAATCAAAATAAGAAATATATTTAATTTTGTCTTTTTCTTTTGGAAAATAAAATCCGTAAAGCTCTGAAAAATATGTATCCGTCATACTTGCTATGTAGTCGACAACAATTTGGTTTTTTTCCGTGTCCAAATAGTTGTTGTCCTCATAGTAGCGAGAACGATTTTTCAAATATTCTATGTGGTGAGTGTAAATAAGCGAGCTTGTGTTTTTTTGTTCCAAATCCCACAAGCATTTTTTGTAAATTCTTTCGTACATAGGCTTTATTTTTTCAACCAAGCTTCCCACAGTTTTGTTTTTGTAAATAAGTCTGTAGTTTTCCTGTTTTGCAAGCTTTAAATCTTCAAAATAATGTTTGTCCAGTGCTATGTAATCCTTGCCGTAGCTGTTTTCAACGATGTTTACAATAAGGTTGTTAATCATTTCGGCGTTAAAAGTGCCGATTTTTCCCTTGTTGTCGTAATCTTTGTAAATTTCTATGTTGGCAATGTCGCAGTCTTGTCTGTCTTTTCCCAAATATGCTATAATGTCGCTTATTCTTACGACACAGCCCTCCAATGTTGATGGAATCATTCTTAAAGATGCATCTTTGTCTGTACAGCAGTCTTCAAAATTTTTGTCAAATTCATTAAAATCCGTAAGTGTTTTTGGACGATAGCATTGAAGCTCCGCTTCACCGTTGTGGCATAAAATTCCGTCCAAGGTTTGCAAGGTTATGTTGTAGTTGAAAATTTTATCCAAAACGCGAACACTTTGCACGTTGTGGAAAAAATATCTGCCTGTGTTGTAATTGTAAATTTCATTAAGCACAGCTTCTCCGGCATGACCGAACGGCGTATGTCCGATGTCGTGACCTATACTGATTGCTTCAATTAAATCCAAGTCTAAATCAAGCATTCTTCCTATGTTTTTTGCAATTCTGGAAACAAGTTGAACGTGGAGAGCTCGCCTTGTAATATCGTCGTTTTTGTAAAAAGAAAAAACTTGCGTTTTGTCGGAATAGCGGTTGTAATATGGGCAATATAAAATTTTTTCGATGTCTCTTATAAAATCGGGACGCCAAATATTTGGTCTGTCGTGATTTTTGTTTCTCCGTATACCTTTATTGAAATTTTTGTGCTTTTCGGGATTTTTTTTCACTATTTTGTTAAGTAATTCTTCATTTATGTTGTTGTACATTTTTTGCCACTCACTTTTTTTAAAACTTTATAATTCTTCCGGGTAAGATTCAATTGCACCGGGCTTTTGAACGCTTTTTGCACAATATTTGTTCGATGTGTTTAAAAATTCTTCAAGTTTTTCTTTTGTTAAATCTTCAATATTTTCTTTAGTGATGTTGTTTTTGTGAAGATTGAAAATGAAAGAACCGCAAAAAGCATCGCCTGCGCCTGTTGTGTCTACAGCTTCAACGTTTAAAGACGGTGAAAACGCTTTTGCTTTTTTTGTAAAGGCATAAGAACCTTTTTCACCGCAAGTGCAAATCACAAGCTTTGCATAGTTTAGCAAGATTTCACAGCCTTTTTCAATGTCTGTTTCATTTGTTACAAATTCAAGTTCTTCTTCGGAAACCTTAACGATGTCTGCATAAGGCAAAAATTCCAAAACAGCTTTTTTCAAATCTTCTTTGTTTTTCCACAAAGGAAAACGCAAATTGAAATCAAAGCTAATTAAAGAGCCGCTTTCTTTTGCAAAACAAACAGCTTTTTTGTGTGCGTCTTTCATTGGAAAATCGCCTAATGAAACCGAGCAAAAATGGAGTACGTAACAGTCGGAAAAATCGTTTTTCGTAAGATTTTCCCCTGTGTAAAGCATATCCGCGGAGGGATTTCTGTAGAAAGAAAAGGTTCTGTCGCCCGACTTATCCAAGCTTACAAAAGCAAGGGCAGTATTTGCCGAATTTGTTAAACTTACATATTTTGTTCCGATATTGAAGCTTTTAAAGCTATCTAAAATTTTGTGTCCGAAAGGGTCATCACCCAATTGAGTTATAAGTTGGCTTTTTCCGCCCAATTTTGAAAAAGCACCCAAAACGTTGGCAGGTGCACCGCCTATTTTCGGAGAAAAATTTTCCACTTGTGAAAAATCGCAACCTTTTTTATCGGGAATAAAATCAATCAAGGCTTCCCCAATTGCAAACAATGTATCTTTTTTCATTTTTTTGTTCCTTTCTTTTTTTGTTTATATGTGTGTATGTGTATCATTTCGAACGTCTTTGTCATTTCGACTAAGGTTGCAACGCAACCGCATGGAGAAATCCCACGAGTATAATAGAGATGTTCGCATAATCAACAATGCTTTCTCCTTGAGGAGAAAGTGGCACACGACAGCGTGCCGAATGAGGTGTAGGTTGCCAA
>CAYPIJ010000146.1:0-4651 GCA_964410755.1 uncultured Oscillospiraceae bacterium
CTTCTATAATAATAAACCATCTTCCATAGAAAGAATATGTTGTTTGTGTATAGTTCCAAAGTTTCGTTCCGGGAACAATATCGTTCCAAGAAGCAAGAGTCATCTTTTGGTTAGCCACATCCCATTTTGCAACAAGGTCTCTGATTGGGTATACAGCACAACGTGTAAGAATTGCTTCATTTTTTCCAAATGGATTTACAGGCATTATGGAATTTGTAACTGTGCAACCCATATCGTCAATATTTACAACTGTACCAACTGTAACAGCATTAATATTTGCACCGGTATATGTACCGCATTTTTCGGTTGCTAAATCTTCAGGTTTTGAAAGAATAACAAATCCGCTTACTTCGTCAAGAATATTATTCTTTGTATACTGAATTACATAGCCCGGTTTCAAATCCTGGAAGTTTATGGTATTTCCATCGTAGAAACTACCTGAATTTCCCTGCCCGTCTGCTCTTGCTGTATTGAACAAATCTGTTTTTGACGTTTTCAAAGTTGCTTTATATGGACCGGCACCATTTGTTTTTGAACACAAGGCTTCATAAACATGCATTGGTTCACCGTCTTCTCCGACAACTGTTTTATCGCTTACTATATATGCAACGTCACTTCCGTTCCATTCTACGTTAGGCATTGTTTCAATTGCCGCATCGATTACAATGTACTCTGTAACATAAGATTCACTCATATTGTAAGCTTTAAAGTTGTTGTATCCTGTATTTTCCGTCAATATATCTTCAATTGTACCGTAAGAACAAGTTCTTTCGCTGTTACCGATAATATAAACATAGGATTTTCTCGGATTGTATCTTATGTAATCCCCTTCAGTGGAATTTGATAAAAATTCTCTGTAAGGTTTATATTCTTTACCGGGTAATGATGTTTTGTTAAGTCTGAAAATATCTTTACTTGGTTCAGCATTTTTTTCGGCAAAAATAAGTTTATTCATTTTTCCGTCTTTTAAAGTATACTGTATAAGCTGTTTTGTATCTGCATCGTAAAGCGGTTTAATAATGCTGTATGCATCTTCTTGTTTCTTTGTAACAAATGTCTGTCCACCGTCTTGGGAAATTTGAACTTTCGGTGTACAATCATACTCAACATATTTTCCCGTATCGTAAAATCTTACTTTAAGCTCGTCTTTCGATTTTCCTGCAAGCATAACGCCCTGCAAAACAGCATATTTTTCTTCTTTTTCAAGTTCAACCTTTACGATTGCACCGTCAACATCAAGGTAAAACATTGCATATTTTCCGAAATAATCGTCCAAATCAACATTGTTGTAAATTGTGTATTCGTAATCGTCGATTGTAGCCTTGTTGTCGCTTGTAATTGTTGTAAGAGTTCCTTCCAAAACATCGTTAGACATTGTTATTGTACAAAGCTCGTTTCCTTTACTTACAGCAACGGAAATAACTGAATTTTGTGCAATAAGAAGCGGGTCGATAACTTCGTTTACGGCATTCATAAATATTACTTGCTCGTAATCTTTTTCATAATCGATATAATGTTTGCTTTCGCTGTTATCGTCCAAATAGAATTTTGTGTCGGATACCGATTTTATAAAGTAGTTTTTATAATCTATAACTTTTACAACATCTATTTTCTTATCGTTGTTGTTATCAATAAGAACAACTCTGCCGTAAGCAGGCTTCAAATCTGTATTATGTGGGAAAAATTCCACACCGTTGTATGTGTAATATGCGTCTGAAGCGATTTTCAAGTTTTTTCTGTTTTCGTTTTCGTCTTCATATTCAAAACTTGTAATAGTTGTTGAAGGTAAAATTTTGTCGTGGCTTACTGTGTAAACAACGTTTTCTTTAGGAATTACAAACTGAATATCACCGTTTTCGTTTAAGTAATATTCAACGCTGTAACCTGCATAATCACCTGCTGTAGGATTCAAAAGTGAGTAGGATTTATAATCGATTTTAATTGTATCCTCGGTCATAACTTCGCTTCCTCTTATTGAACCTGTTGCACTTGCTGTTACAATACCCTCATGTTTTGTAATACCGTAAAGGTCTTTCATATATACGTTGCCTTTGTTGTAACGCACACTTGCTTCACCTGTTTTAGGGTCAATGGAAACTTCGTCTGCAATAAGTCTGTTTGCGTGAAGCATATTGTAGAGAATTGTATAAATACAGCCTTTATTAAAGGTTGCACTTTCGCTTACGCCTGTGAGAATACCTGCACTTCTTGCACAATCGATATATCCTCTTGTCCAACCACCCTTATATGAAGCATAGTCTTTGTAGCCGAGAGCTGAAACCGCCATTTTTACAAATTCACCGTAAGTAATATTTGAATCGGGGCGGAACGTTCCGTCGGAATTTCCGTTTATGATTTCCAAGCTGTGAAGATATGCCACTGCTGAAGCGTAAGATCTGTCAACGGGAACATCGGAAAAAATTTCCTCTGTTGCTTTGTAATCTGCACTCATTCCTATAGCTTGAGCAAGATATTTTGCCGCATCGCCTCTTGTTGCACTTGCAGAAGCTGTGCTTGTGCTAACGTTTTCAACTCCGAGAGCGGTTAAGAATGCTGTTTGAATTTCAAGCTTTTCCTCACTTGCGGCACTAACCGCAAGTGAAGATGTTAAGAACATACAGCAAACCATTATCATACTTATAATGCTTTTTAATATTTTCATATTTTCAACCATCCTTTTCTTAATCGATGTTTAATTATCTGTTTGACAATCTTTCCAAAATTACAGCTGTTTCAGCTCTTGTGATATTTGCTTTGGGATTGAAATTACCGTTTTCGTCACCTGTCATAATTCCGCCTGCAAAAGCTTTTTGAACGCTTGACAATGCCCATTCACTTATTTCGCCTTTATCTCCGTAGGAAATATCCTTTGCTTCAACATCGCTTAAAATATTTGCTATAATAGATGCCATTTGTTCTCTTGTTATAGGTGCATTTGGGTCAAAGCTTCCGTCTGTGTTACCTTTAATGTAACCTTTTTGGAAAATTGCTTCAATGTAATCACTGTACCAATCTCCCTCTTTAACATCTGTAAACTTACCGCTGTAAGCAACAGGTTGAAGATTTAAGAGTTTTGAAAGAGCACAAACAAATTCACCTTTTGTTACACTTGCGGACGGTTTGAAATCTCCGTTTTCAAATCCGTTTAAAACGCCTTTTGCTTTCATATTTGCAATTGAAGGAGCAGCCCAATGGTTTGCTTCCACATCTGTAAACGGTTTTGAAGCAGGTTTTGTATCCGGTTGTGTCGGTTTTTGTGAAATGCTCGGTGCGGGAATGCTAACACCACCGCCACCGCCTATTGAACCTGAAGAAATACTGTTGTTTCCGCCTGAAACTACCGTATTTGCTTTAACATATACAGCGTCACTTGTTACTCCTTCGCCAACATCGTATTTATTTTTCGGTGTAATTTTTACTTTAATGTATTTTCCTTTATATGATGCTGTGTTAAGAGTTTTTGATGTTTCTCCGTCAATTGTTGTAAAGTTTGAACCGTCTGCAGAAGAAAGCCATTCGATGGTTGTTCCCTCTTCTGCGTCGTTGTCGGCATCTTCATAAGAATAAACAGCTTCCAATGTGCCATTTCCTCTTGCATTTACAAAAGAAACCGTACATACATTACCGATAAGGTTATATGCTTTAACATCTGTAAAGCTACCGCTTTTTGAAACGGTGTTCAAATCTGTAGCATCAATGCTGTCAACGATTTTTTCGTTATCGAAATATACGCTTACTTTTTCATTGTTTGCTTTCAAAATTTCAACCTTATGATCTCCGTTTGTTCTTGCAACAGTTACATTGCCAAATGTATAATCTGTTGCTGTAGTTTTAAATTGGGGTTTGTTTTCTCCAAAGGAAATTGAAAATTCACTTGTTAAATCGTCTGTGAAATTTGCAATAACAACACCGTCTTTAAATGAAAAGTCACTGTTTTCGTTAACGTCTGCAACCGACATATATGAATATGCGGAAATTTTCTTTTGGAAAATGTTATCTCCATTATCACCGTTTGTATTTGTTGTGTTTCTGTCGGTGAATTTAACGTTGATTTCAGCATATCCTCTGTCTTTTTGGGAAAGAACACCTTCGTTGCTTACTTCTACAACATCGGTATTGCTTGATGTATATTCAATATCGCTGTTTGCAATATCAAATTCGTTTCCGCTTTGTGTTGTTCCGACTACGCTAACAGTCTGTGTTGAATTTTCGTCTTTAGCATTTAATATACCATTTCCGACTACATCTATCCTTGTATAGATACCGCCTGTTCTGAAAGCTGTGTCGAGCGGTGTTAAAGAATCACCGTTTTCTTCCGTAACATTTTTGAATTTAATTGTATATGTTTTTTCGCCCAAAAGCTTTGTGTTAAAGTTTATAACAGTTTTTCTTGCATCACTATCGCCTATGCTAAAATCGGTATATTGTGCTTCGTCTTCCAAAACTTCAATGTTATCCGCTGTAAGAGGTGTAACATCATAATTCCAGTTAATTGTAATTGAATTTACATCGTAAAGGTCAGTTGCTCCGTTTGGAATATCTGAAGTATATTCAACATCGCCTGCTTTTAATTTATAAGCAACTAAATTATCGGTATATGTAACCTTATTGTCTCCACTATTTCCGTCTTTATCTGTATAAGATGTTGTTG